>NZ_JANGFQ010000004.1:0-49640 GCF_024707025.1 Candidatus Culexarchaeum yellowstonense | reverse complement strand
TAGGCTTCTGCACTGAATCCTTGTGCTGTGTATGCTAGAGCTGTTTGCACCGCATATGGTTCCAATATTACTTCGTATTCACCTGGTTCTAGTGTTTTTGGGTTTAAGCTTTTTACAGCTCTCTCCGCTGCTTCCACCCCTAAGGCTTCTGGGTTTATGTTTTTCACGTTTCTGGATATGTCTTCGCTATATCCAAATCCCTCTGAATCTCCCTCCTTAGCTATTACGGTTACATTTACATCTGCTGCTGTTAGTTTTGTGTATGCGTTTATTCCAAGTGAGTTTACTATGCAGTATTCGTTGGCTGTTGTGGTTAATGCTCCTGAAACTGAATCCACTTTACTTGATAGTGAATGTGCTGAGTCTATTATTCCTTTAACTATTTCAGCTCTCCTCTTTGCTGTGCATTCCGCTGTCTCCCTAACATATAATCCTGTTATTCTTGGTATTGGTTCTGGTTCTGGTAGACTTACAAAATCTGGGTTTTCCTCAGATATCTTTGCAAGTTTTATGCCTGTTTGTACTAGGTTGGCTAAAGCTTCATTGGTTGTTTCATTTGCAGTTACATTGCTAATCCTCTTACCAATCACAGTTTTCAATATTATGTTTACCGTTTTCTCTCCAACGTTTTGATGGATTACGGAATTTGCGAATCTCGTTAGGTAGCTGGTGCTGTTTATCAATGTTACTTCTGCTTGTGTGGCACCAGCTTTTAATGCTTCATTGAGAACTTTACTTGCTATTTCTAGGCATGCATCTTTACCTAAAATCATGTCCTAACACCTCCAAACACCCTTATATTCTTAAATCTTGCCGGGGCTGTTCCATGCCCCACATACATCATTTGGCCAGGTTGACCTTTACCACAGTTTGGTGTACCATACATCTTCCAATACTTCTTATTGCATATTGCATCGCAACTCCTCCAAAACTCATATGTTATCCCTGTGTAAACGGCATTTTTAACCAGCTCCTTCATCTCCCCATTCTCTATTATGTATGCTATTTGTGTTCCGAACTGGAAGTTTAACCTTTTGTCATCTATGCTCCAGCTTCTATTGGTTTCCATGTATATGCCATGCTTTGTTTCTCTTACGAGTTCTTCGAAGTCCCAGTCTCCAGGCTCCAAGTTTATGTTGGTCATTCTCACTATTGGTATTCTATTCCAGCCTGATGCCCTTGCAGCTCCAGTGCTTTCCAATCCAAGTTCCCCGGCCGAAGTCCTATCACTTAGATAGTTTACGAATATCCCATTCTTTATTAGGTATACCCTCTGTGCTGGGACTCCCTCATCATCATATCCAAAGGTCCCCAACCCTCCTGGTACAGTTGCATCTGCAACCAAGTTTACTATATCGCTTCCATATCTGAATTTACCAAGTTTATCTGGGGTTAGGAAGCTTGTTCCAGCGTATGCTGCTTCTGCCCCTAAAGCTCTATCCAATTCTGTTGGGTGTCCGCAAGATTCATGTATTTGTAGTGCAAGTTGGCTTCCACCTATTATGACATCTGTAATCATTGATGGGCAGTTTTTGGCTTGTAAAAGTTTTATTGCTTCAACAGCACTTTCCCTTGCCCTTTCAGGTAGGTTTATTGCTTCTATTATTTCATATCCTCCAGTATTGTAGTTTCTTCCATCAAAGGATCTATCTTGCATATCTCCATACCCTATTGCCACTGCTGTTTGTGATGCTCCGCACCATGTTATTTCTTGGATTATATATGCCCCCTCACTGCTTGCAAAGATCTTATTCTCCCTTCTAGCTTGCATGGTTGATGATGCAACCCTTATCTCCTTCCCAACGGCCATTGCCTCCTTATCGCTTTCAATTAGGAGTTTTATCTTCTCCTCTATTGGAACTTTGAATGGATCCTTCTGGTACGGCGTTTTATAACTGTCTTTTACAGGCTTAACTGGAGCCAATTTAACATCCTTCTTCTTAACCATTGCACTGGCTTTAGCTATCTTCAATGCCTCTTTAGCAACTCTTTCAGCTTCCGTTGGTGTGACTTCATAGTTGCTGGAGAATCCCCATGCACCTTTGTACAGTACTCTAATACCCATCCCCCTACTTTTTCCAACAACTAGATTTCTCACTTTAGCATTTCTTGTAACTATGTTTTCTGTGGTTATTTCCACAATTCTAATGTCTGCGTATGTTGCACCGCCTTTTAATGCCGTGTCCAGAGCTCTTTGTATTACATCTTCCATCATGATTCACCTTAAATAATGTATTATTGAATTTATGTTGTGAATAGTAAATAAATTTAACCATTGGAAATTTGTTCCTTGTTGGTGAAGATGTTTTTGCCGATTACATTGTATTCAACTTTAATGAATTTTTTTATTATGTAAAACTATAATTGCATGTTTGTATATGAAAATTAATTTATACCCTTGATTGTTTTCACCAATTTGGAGGGGTTATTTCTCGGGTTGGGCGATGTGGCTTGTCGTTTAAGAACGTTGTTAAATTCCTTTTAGGGCCAATCCTATTCATAGTTTCAATCATACTTCCACCTCTCCCAATGGTTTCTGAGGCTGCTGGAATTGTTCATGCACCTATCCCTAATGCACCTCAAGTGGCTTTGGCTGTGATGATATGGATTGCATCTTGGTGGGTTTTTGAAGTTGTTCCATTGGGTGTAACTGCTCTATTGGCTCCAATAATCTTCTCCACTCTTGGTTTTATTTCATGGCAGGATTCACTTACATCATTCATGGATCCAATAATATGGGTCTTTATAGGTGGTTTTGCCATAGCTAATGCCTTCCAAATTTGGGGTTTGAATAAGAGGATTGCATTCAATTTATCCACAATTTATAGGGGTAGTAACCCGATGTTTGCAGCATTCTTTATAGCCTGTCTCCCAGCATTCATATTGACCATTACTGGCTCCATCACTGCATCTACCACAATAGTTTATCCGATAGCTATGGCATACTTATCTTCCATAGGTTTTATGAAGGGGAGCTTCTTCGCTGAAGCCACCATGCTATCCCTTGCTCAAGCATCCACTGCTGGTGCAATGCTATTCCTAATAAGTACTCCACCAAACCTTGTGGCTAAGAAGGTTATTGAATCTTGTTGTCCAAATGTAACTATAACATTCCTCGATTGGTTTATTGTTGGTAGTATTCAAGCTTTTATTGGTTTAATTGTAAGTTGGATTTTAACCTTCAAGTTGATTGGAATTGAGGTTTCTGAAATAAATTTGAGTAGAGCTTCCATTGAGGATAAAGTTAAATCGCTAGGTCCCATGTCCACTGGGGAGAAGATGGTTTTACTGGTATTCCTAATAACGTTATCTCTTTGGCTTACACCAGGAATCTTAATGATAATATCAAACTTTTATCCACAATACGGTTATGTTGCTGGATTAATTAAGAATGCTCTTCCAGAAGCTCTTCCATCAATATTGGCAGTATTCTTGCTATGTTTATTGAGGGTTAATGGTAGACCCCTACTCACTTGGGATGATTTTGAAACTGGTGTTGATTGGAATGTGATATTCCTCTTTGGTGGTGGGATTGCCATGAGTAAAGCCTTAACTGGTAGTGGATTCTCTGAGTGGATGGCATTGATAATGTCCAGTTCACAGTTTGAGTGGGCTAGGAGTGTTTGGGGTGTTTCAGCTTTAAGTGCAATACTATCATTCCTAATCACTTACCCTGCCTCCAACACTGCAGCTGCACTTATAGCATGCCCCTTAGCGGCAACTATAGCTCAAAGTGTTGGTGTTAGTCCAATACCCGCTGTTTTGTCAGCTGCTCTTGCCGCTTCCATTTCAAGTGCTCTACCAAGCACGACGCCTCCAATGGCGATAGTTTATGGTTCTGGTTATGTTAGGTTGTGGAGTATGTTTAAGGTTGGAATGATATCAGATATAGTTAGGCTTATTATCTTGATAATTTTGGAGCCTTACCTTGTGAATATGATGTTGGCTTTGAAGGGTTTAGCTTAAAAGCTTATTTACTATTCCAATAATATTACTTTTCGGCGAATTGTCAATGGGTGCATATGATGTGATTGTGGTTGGAGCTGGAACTGCAGGTTGCTATGCTTCATACATTCTCGGTAAGGGTGGATTGAAGGTTGCATTACTTGAGAGGAAGGGGTTTAATGATATTGGGTATAAGGTTTGTGGTGATGCCATTGGAAAGCATCATTTCGACAATTTAAGTTTAAGTTACCCTTCTGGGGAGGAGTTGGATTGTATTTTCAGTGGTGTTAAGATATATTCTCCTGATGAGGAGCACTCGATAATTGTTCCAGGTGAGGGGTTTGGCGTTAATAGGAAGGCTTTTGGTAGGAGGCTTTTGAATATGGCTTTGGATGTGGGTGTGGATTTATTCCCATCCTTCCATGTTTCAAAACCATTGGTTGAAGGTGGATTTGTGGTTGGGGTTGAGGGGGTGGATCGTGAAGGTCATACGGTTCAAATTAAATCCAGTGTGGTGATAGATGCTTCAGGCTTCTCATCAATAGTTAGGAGTAGACTTCCATCTGATTGGTGGATTAGTGAGAAGATTAGGGGTGAAGACACCAATATCTGTTATCGTGAGATCGTTGAAACTAAGGTTGATTTCGACACCAAGTATGCCATGATCTATCTATCTAAGAGGATTGCCCCTGGAGGTTATTGGTGGCTTTTCCCGAAGAGGAGTAATGTGGTTAATGTTGGTTTAGGTGTTCAACCCACCATGAATGCTCCAAATCCAAGGGTTAATTATATGCGCTTCATAGCTTCTAGACCTGAATTTAAGGGTGCAAGGGTTATTGATTCTGGTGGTGGTATTGTTCCAACTAGGAGACCTATATACTGCCCTGTGGGCAATGGTG
This sequence comes from Candidatus Culexarchaeum yellowstonense, assembly GCF_024707025.1. Classification (NCBI taxonomy): domain Archaea; kingdom Thermoproteati; phylum Candidatus Culexarchaeota; class Candidatus Culexarchaeia; order Candidatus Culexarchaeles; family Candidatus Culexarchaeaceae; genus Candidatus Culexarchaeum; species Candidatus Culexarchaeum yellowstonense. The sequence goes on along the minus strand of NZ_JANGFQ010000004.1, from coordinate 44,796 downwards.
TTTTAGCTGTGGGGGATGCCCTTGCTGCATGTAATCCAATTCATGGTGGTGGGATAGGACCTTCACTTATCAGTGCAAAGCATGCTGCTGAAGTAATTTTAGAAGCTTTGGAGCATGGTTCACCATCCATGGATAATTTGTGGAGTTACTGTTTGAGGTATATTTCGGATTATGGTTTGAAGCAGTCATCACTGGATTTGTTTAGAATGTTTCTGCAGAAGCTTTCAGATGATGATTTAAATTTCGCATTTAAACATAATGTAATTTCTGGTGATGATGTTGATAGGGTTGGGAGGGTTGGTGAATTGAATTTGGGTGTTGTGGGTAAGGTTGGTAGAGCTTTAAAGCTTATTTCAAGGCCATCCCTATTGTATAAGTTGAAGGTCGTCGTGGATTATATGGGTAAAATTAAAGCTTTATATGGGGAGTATCCCAGAGATCCGAAAGGGTTCCCTGCTTGGAGGGATCGTGTGGAAAAATTGATATGTGAATTTATGGAGCATATTTCATAGCTCCACGAATCCCACACCATTCTTTATTGTTATTTTTGTATTGTACTTTTCAGATAGTTTAGCCACAGTCTCCAGTATCTTGTTAGCCTTTGCTCCTGTGGCAAGTATTGGTCTCCCCCTATTAGCTCTATTCCTCTCTCTACATAGGTCCACTGGGTATAACTTAATTTCCTCTAAATTTCCATCATTGAATGTTATATATGCCAATATACTCTCCCAATACTCTTCCTTATCTGTGAACCATTTGAATCCCATGAATGCTGTTTCCGGACTCCCCTTCTCTCTAGCATCATATAGGTCTGCTGGTGTTGAATCCCAATTTAATCCATATCTTTCATATAGGTCTGCTGGCTGCTTTCTTATTAGATCGTTTTGGAATATGAAGTTTCCTAGACTGTAGAATATTGGTTTCTTCTTGTAGATTTCTATCCCCCTTAACACGTGTGGTCCATGTCCAATGAATACATCGACACCTTCATCTATGCATTTCCTAGCGAAATCCTCTACGAATTGTTGTGGTTCGAATATGCTTTTACCCCTCTCATGGTCATGTAGGGAGAATAGTACGTAATCAGCCATCCTCCTTGCATTTCTAATAGCCTTAATATTCCCCTCCAAATCCCTCTTATTAACCTCATATTTCACTTCAATTTTAGTTGACTTCTTGAATTTCTGTCCAAGAATCCTAATTTCCTCTGCATCCTCTTTAACTTCTATTCCCATCATCTTTGCAATGATCACTAGGTTTTTGAAGATTTCCTCAGTGACCTCTATGGTTATTGTGTATCGGAGGGGGTTTAGTCCAGGTCTACCTTGCATATCTGGTCTAGCTTCACCTGCTCTGGCTTCTGTTGGGAATGATGTGGCTGCCGATATTAATGCAACTCTCCCCTTTGATGTTTCAAGGTATTTTGGTTCCCTAGCTTCTCCAAGATTCATCCCTACACCTGCATGTACGATGCCTACTCTATCTAGGTTTTTTGATGTTTCAATTAAGCCTATCTCCCTATAATCCATGGCATGATTGTTTGCTCTACTAACAATGTTGAATCCCATCCACTTCAATTCATCTGCAATATAACTTTCATTGCCAGCATACGTTCCACCACTTTGAACTGCTGGATATCCTTTGAAATCATTTATTAAAACTTCACAGTTTGTGAATCTCACATCTGCAGACCTTATTATCTCCACTAGTTTTAGGAATAGTGTTTCTGTGAATGTTGAGATTCTTGTGGCTATGAATGAGTCTCCAGTTAATGCTATGCTTAAACGTTTACCATTTGATTGCATTACTCATCGCATTTATTTATTTAAATTCTCTTTATAGCTCTTTTCATACTCGAAATATACCTTTAAATTGGTTGAGTAAATGTATTATTGGGGTTGTGTGTATGGTTAAGATTGTGGCTTTAGGTTTCCTCACGAAGTATGTTGGGGGGAGTGTTGTTGAGGTTAAATTGGATTCCCCGAGGAGGATTAGGGAGATACTTGACATTCCACTTGAAGCTCAGAGTAGAATTATAATTTTAGTTAATAATTCCCCTGGAAACCTCGACTCCATTGTGGATGATGATGATACGATAACCTTAATGCCAATAATAGGTGGAGGATAGCTTCCAACTATACAAAAGTTTTTCTACTCTCCATACACCACTATATTTGGTGTAGTTTTTGTCTAAGAGGTTTACTTGGCTTGAAAAGTTGGAGCTAATTCTTCCTGGGTTTAGTGGTTATAAGAAGAGGGAGCTTGTACGTGAGGATGATAGGCTTTTGAGGGGTTATCTTGTTAAGCTCCTTACGGATGCTAAAAACTATTTGGAGGAGGCTGCATCAATTATGAGTGAATATGATTTCACATTGGCTAAGAAGATTAATACTTTAGCTTCTAATGTTAGATTGGCTTCGGATAAGTTGAGGTTTGCTGAGTCTGGTTATGCTCCACATTACAATATAGTTAAGGTTGATCTGCCAAATCTTGAGGAGATGAAGCGTTTAGATGAGGAGCTTGTATCCATTGTTAATGAAATTTTAAATTTGTCTAAGAGTGTTAAGGAAGCTGCATCAGTTTCAACTGTTAAGGTTGAATTGCTAAATAAGATAGGCGAATATTTATCCAAGGTGGATGACATTATGGGTAGAAGGATTAAGGTTTTAAGGGGGGTGGGGTAGTTGGCGAACATATTTGGTAAAGGTTTGGGGAAGGCTGCTAGAGCTACTGGATTGAAGCCTAAGCTAATTGAATGGGTTAATCCATCTGATACTGAGATTGTGTGGAAATATCCAGATGAGGTTATACCTTGGGGTAGCGTTGTCATTGTGAAGGAGTTTGAGAATGCATTATTTTATCGTGATGGTAAACTTTATGGTTTACTTGGAGCTGGGAGGCATGTTCTAGATACACAGAATGTCCCATTTCTAAGTGGGCTTGTAGAGGGGCTTTATGGAGAGAACATTTTCCGATGCATGATAATATATGTTTCCCTGAGGAGGTTTCAGGGTAAGTTTGGTGGTAGAACTCAAACAATTGAATTGGCACCACTATTATTCCATGGAAGCTTCTACTTTAGGATTGAGGATCCAAGCCTCTTCGTAAATAAAGTTGTTGGGCCCCAATCGGTTTTCACCACAGATGAATTGAATGAGTATTTGAGAGGGTACTTTAATGAGAAGATTATGGCTTACTTGAGTTCCACTAGTATTCAAGATGTTTATATGAAGCAAGCTGAAGTTACTGAGCGTGTAACCATGCTTTTAAGGAAAGACTTCAAAGATATAGGGGTATCCCTTGAAAAGGTGGTTTTTGAGGGTGTGGATACTGAGGGGCCTTGGCGTGACAGATTATTCTGGATGATGCGTGGTGGAGTGCAAACTGGATATGTTCTACAAATGGAGACTGTTAAGGAGGTTGCTAAGGAGCTTGGTAAAAGTCCTGGTGCAGCCATTGGAACTGGGATGGTTATAGTTCCACCATTGATGCAGCCTCCTCCACCCACTCAGCCCACAACTGCGCCTACAGTTGCCACTCAACCTGCAGCCCCTGTAGCCACTCCATCCTTCGCCATATGCCCATATTGTGGTAAACAAGTTCCCATTGGAGCTAATTTCTGCCCATACTGTGGTAGGAAGGTTAAATGGTGTTCAAAGCAACATATATGTACTGAGGAAGCCAGGTTTTGTCCAGTTTGTGGGGAAGAGTTGAAGTAGAGAACCCTTTTCCTCGAGGGGTCAATTGAATGTCCACGGTGGTTCAGGAGTTTAAGTGTAGGAATTGTGGTGGTAAGCTTGACGTCACCCCTGAAACCATAATGGTTGTTTGCAGTTATTGTGGTACTCCCAACTGGTTTGTGGATTCCACTGAAGATATATTGGTAGTTCCATCTGTGGGTAGAGATGATGTTGTTAAAAGCTTCCTAACTAGGGTTTCTGAAGATTTCGATTTGAAACGTATTGCAGATAAAATTCGGATTGTTGAAGTTAAGGGGGTTTATATACCATTCTACTTCTTCTCCATTAAGGTTGAGGGTTTCTATGAGGGGTGGAAGATTGAGAGGGTTGTGGAGACTACGGGTAGGAGGACTCAAGTTAAGACTAGGAGGAGGCGTATTTCAGAAAGCTTTTCCACCATATTAAAGATACCTGTTTTGGCTAGGCGTAGTGCTGAGGACTTCTCATTAAAGGAGCTTACATCACACTACAATTACAGTAATCCCCAAAGCATTCCAATTGGTAATTTGAAGGATTTAAAGAATCTTAAAATGACCTTCTTGAGGTCTGAGATTGGAGTTGAGGAGGCTTCGGTGATTGCTAGGGATGATGCTGGGGATATAATGCTTAGGAGGGTTTCATCTAAAGTTGATGAGTTGACGAAGTTTGTTTGTAACACTAAGATTGTTGAGAAGTCTAAGCTGACGTTGCTCCCATACTGGTACATTATTTATAGTTATGGTGAAGCACAGTATAGGGTGGCATATGCTGGTTGGGATTGCCATCTACTATTAGCACAGGAGCCTGTCATGGTTTATCATAGGGTTAGCTATATGCTTGGGGCTGTATCTGGATGCTTAATTTCAGCTTTGGGTTTAGCTTTCACATTTGCTGGAGGGTTAAATCCAATTTATAGTTTATTCAGTTTGGCTGCTGGATGTGCTGTAAGTTGGTTTTTTGGTGGGAAGATAGTTGAGGATGTTAGAGTTGAGGGTGGTTGAGAATTGAATTATACTTGTAGTAATTGTGGTGGAAGTTTTGATGTTCCTGAGGGTGTAAGTATAGTTACATGTCCATATTGTGGGTTAACCGTTAACATTAAGGTTGGGAAACTTGATTTTGAGCATTACTTCTATCCAGCAGTTTATGATGATCAAGCTGCTTATGGTAGATTGAAATCCATTTTATCAAGGCAGTTTGGTGTTCCAAGGGGGTTTAGTGATCAAATTAATCTTGTGGGTAGAGTTTTACATTATATCCCACTTTACGTATTTTATGTTGAGTGTAAGTCTAAGGGGGGTCCTGAAGTTCTTGAAGTTGGTTATGTGGCTTTGCCGGCATTGAAGATGCTTCCAGTACCCATACCTCAAGGGTATAGTTTCCCAGTTAGGGGTAAAATATATTTCAAGCCTCAAATAATTAAGGATGCAAAGTTCTATTCACCCACAGTTTCCATTGATGATCTGGAGAAGATTGCTAGGGCGAGAGTCTATAATAGGTTTTCTAGGGAGCTTGATCTTGCTGGTAGGGGGTTGGAGGCTAAGATTGATAGTAGATGTGAGGGTCTTGTTCATTACCCTATATGGGAATTCAAATACAATTATCTGAATTATCAGTTTAATGGGTTTGTGGATGCAGTTAATGGTGAAGTTCTTTATGGTCAATACCTTGTTTCAACTATGCATAGGACTTTATCAATGTCTCTAGGTGCTGGACTTATACTTGCTGGCGCTGTTATTGGGTTAATTTCGGGTTTAGCGTTGTCAGCTCCATTGATTGGTTTGATTGGAGGGGTTCCGCCAGCATTTGCTGGGGCAATTCCACTATTCATGAAGGGTGCATATAAAGTTCAAACATACACTTTGAAGGTTTTTGGAACTTATGAGAGGGAGGCCAGTTTAGGTAAGGAGATACTTGAAGCCATAAAGTTCATTGGCAGAATACCAATTTAACGTGATGGCAACGCTTATTAGTAGAATGTTATCCTCAATTCCTCAATTGATTTAAGTGGTTTTTATGCGGGTTTCCAGCATAGTTTTCCTCGGTTTAGCTCACGCCATTAATCATAGCTTCCTATTGGCTATACCAGTTCTACTTCCACAGATAGCCAACTCCCTCCATATAAGTATTTATGATATGGGTTATGTAACTTCATTGGCATACTTCCTCTATGGTTTTGGATCCATATTTGCTGGCCCCTTATCTAGGCGGTTTTCCAGTAGGAGATTAGTTTTCCTCAGTCTACTTTTCTCTGGGCTATCACTAGTTCCACTACTTATATATGTGAATGTTTATGTTTTCACATTCTCCCTAGCCCTTAATTCATTTTTTGCAAGTATATATCATCCCATAGCCAACAAGTTGATTTCAGAAGATTATTATGGTAGTGTTGGTAGGGTTATGGGATTGCACGGTCTTGGTGGAAGTTTGGGTTCCGTTGTTGTTCCAATGTTCTCCATAGCCATATCGCAAATATTTGATTGGAGAACTTCACTTATACTTTTGGGTTTTCTATCAATGCTTTTATCCATTGCCTTCATCACTGGTGAATCTAAGCCTATTCGCATAGAAGCTGAGGGTTTGAAGATTAAGTTTCCTTATAGTAGGGTTAAGTGGATAATCCTATTTTCCATTTTTATTGGATTGTTTTCCCGTGGTTTTGAATTGTTCTTACCATCATTACTTATTTCAAGGGGGTTTGATCAGTTTTATGCTGCAATGGCCATGTCACTATTATTGCTCACTGGGGTTTTTGGGCAAATTTTCGGTGGCTTCTTCGCCGACGCTAAAGGTTCTTTGAAAGCTTTATTTTTAAGCTTCACACTTGTCCCCATAAGCTTAGTTTTCATAGTTTTCGGTCGATGGAGTATTTACATGAGTTTGTTTGGAGTGATCCTCTATGGTTTCTCCTTTTATGCTCATCAACCCCCATCGACGAAGATTCAAAGTGAGCTTGTGGATTCATCGTTAACTGGATATGTTTATGGATTATTCTTCTGCATAAACTTCTCCCTAGGATCTGTTTCTTCATCTTTAACTGGATTTTTGGCTGGGGTTTATGGTTTGGAAGTTGCATATGTTTTCCTCACCGTATTGACGATGCTATCCCTTTTAACCGTAATTATCATGTATGCTAAGTATTCAAAACTTTTAGTGGAAAAGCGTTATATGTAATTTGCATATACTTGTTTTGGTGGCATATATGCTCTTAATATATTTCACTCCATTGAATCGTAGAAAACCCTCTTCAGGCATTTTAGTTAATGATGTAATTATTGATTTGAATTCAGTTTATCAGAGGATTTTGATGGATGAAGGGTTAAGCTACGATGTGGCTAAGCGTAGAAGTTACAAGGTTATGCCTAGAAACATTATGACTTTGATTAGTAGAGGTCCCATAATAATTCCCCTATTGCGTAAGATTGTTGAGGATTTGAATAGATTCATTGATGTTGAGGGGGTTTCATATAGGTTGAGTGAAGTCAGATTTTATGCCCCTGTGCCTAAACCTGGAAAGCTTATTGGTATTGGATTGAATTATAGGAGTCATGTTGAAGAGACTGGTGGTAAAATTCCAAGTGAACCCATCGTATTCAGTAAGGCTATAACATCCATAATAGGCCCATATGATGACATAATCCTACCAAAAGTCTCCAATCAAGTGGATTTTGAGGGTGAACTTGCAGTGGTTATTGGTGCTAAGTGTAAGTATGTGTCGAAGGGTGAAGCTTTAAATTATGTTTTAGGTTTCATGGTGGCTAATGATGTTACTGCTAGGGATTTGGAGTTTGCTGGTGGTTCACTACACTTCTTTAGAAGTAAATCCCTAGACACCTTCTGCCCCATGGGTCCAGGGATATTGTTGAAGGATTATGTGGATGATTGGCGTAAGTTTAGGATTAAAACCATTTTGAATGGAACTTTAATGCAGAATTCACTGGTTGATGATATGATATTTGGAGTTGAAGATTTGATTAGCCATCTATCTCAAGATATGACTCTAATGCCTGGTGACGTTATATTGACTGGTACGCCTAGTGGTGTGGGCTTTAGGAGGAATCCACCAGTATTCCTCAGGGATGGTGATGTGGTTGAAGTTTGTATTGATGGTATTGGAAGAATTATTAATAAAGTTAGAAAATTAAACAAATAACAAAGCTTCATTAACATCATTGTGTATATAATTTTTATGGTAAAGCTTAAATATGGAGTATGCTCTATTATTAGTATCTAGGTGTTTCAATGCCTGAAATCGCATGTCTAAACTGTAAATATGCAGAGGTAAATCGCAGTGAACTTTCGCCGAACAACGTATTCGTGAAGTGCAATAAGGGGAATTTCGGTGGTAAATGGAAGTTTATGAAGATAGGGAGGGACAGCCACAACTGCTCAATGTTTGAGCCAAAGTAGGGGGCTTCGATCCCTTTAATGGGTAAGCGTTAAATACACACCATATAATACACATTTTTTGGTGATTTCTTGAAGGCATTCGTTTCTGTGGATTTGGAGGGTATGCCATATATAGTTACGCCAGCTCAACTTAACCTTAGAGGTACATTATATAAGGAGGCTAGGGATATAGCCACAAAGATTACGAATATTGTTTGTGAAGAGCTTTACAGGTGTGGGTTTAGTGGTGTGGTTGTGGCTGATAGTCATGGGCCTATGGTTAACTTGAATGTTGAAAGCATTCCAGAATACGTTGAGATTGTTAGGGGGTTTCCAAGACCTTTAAGTATGATTGCAGGTTTTGAGGGTTGTGATGCTGCTTTGTTTCTTGGTTATCATGCAAAGTATGGGACTCCCTTATCAACCTTCGATCACACGTATAGTGGTGGAACTATTAGGGAGGTTAAGGTTAACGGTGTACCTGCCAGCGAATTCCTATTGAATGCATATGTTCTAGGCGAATTTAATGTTCCAGTTATACTTGTGGCTGGGGAGGCTAAGTTGATTGATGATGATGTGAAGAGGTTTGCACCATGGATTGAACCAGTCATTCTTAAGCATTCATTAAGCCGTGTTTCTGCTAAGAGTCAGAGTATGTCAAGAATTGAGGGTGAATTGAGGTCTGCTGTTAAGCGTTCTGTTGAGAAGTTTAAGAATGGTGCTGTTAAGCCTTTAAAAGTGAATCTTCCAGTGGATTTTGAAATCACATTTATTGCCAGTCATTTTGCTGATGTTGCTTCCCTAGCTCCAAATGTTAAGAGGGTTGATGGTTTAACTGTTAAGTTTTCATGTGATAGTATGGCTTCAGCATACAAGTTCTTTGAACTTTTAATATTGGCTGGTTCTGCTGTGGCAAATATTCTTCAAAGGGATGCTGGCTGATCTTAGGTTTTGAAACTTTAAAAAATAAATTATTTTTTAAAGTTTTACTTCTCTTCCAATTTTGTTTTCCAATGCTTTTTCATAAACTTTTAATGCTGTTGCTGCATCTTGTATTGCCAATCCCACTGATTTGAATAGTGTTATCTCTTTATCGTTTACTCTTCCACTCTTTATTCCAGCCACGATCTCCCCTAGCTCTGCATATATTTTGTCCTTTGTTATCTCCCCCTCATTTATTGGTATTATCAATTCCCCTGCCTCTTTTAAGCATGCTTCATATGAGTCTACCACTACTTTGCTCCTCTTTATGGTGATTGTATCCAGTTCCCTTGCATCTGGTGTGTGAGCTCCAATTCCATTGATATGTGTACCCTCTATAAGCCACTCCCCATTGAATACTGGTGTTTTTGATGTTGTGGCTGTGCATATTATTTCACTTTCCTCAACAAGCTTCTTTGGGTCTGTGACTGGTTTTATGTCTATTCCAAGCTTCCTTGACATTTCCTCTGCATATTTCTCCATGACGTCCCTTTTCACGTCGTATACGTATGCCTTCTCTAAATCTCTAACCTTCGTTAATGCCCATAATTGTGTTCTTGCTTGTATTCCAGCTCCAAATATCCCTGCAGTCTTTGCATTCCTTTTGGCTAGGTATTTTGTTGCAACTCCACTTGCAGCTCCAGTTCTCATGGCCGTTATGTATCCCCCCTCCATTATTGCCAGTAGCCTCCCAGTTTTTGCTTCATTTAATAGTATTGTGGCTTGTGTTGTTGGTAGATTGTATTTGTAGTTTTCTGGGTGTACTGAAACCACTTTTACTGCTAATGCATCATTCTCCTCTATATATGCTGGCATGTAGTATATTATTCCACTATACTTCTTTAGTGGTATGTTGCTTCTAATTGGCATTATAACTTTTCCAAGTGAGAGATTTTTGAATGCCTTTTCCACTTCATTTATGGTTTCCTCCATTGTCAATATTTTCTCAATATCCTCTCTACTTATTATTAGAACCACGAGTATTCACCAATTAATGTTATATTGTCTTTATTGGCTTATTAAATGTTTCATATGATTATGGATAGGATTAATGGTATTATGATTGTTATCACGAGTCCATGATATAATGATATCATTATGTTTTCTTCGCCTAGACTTTTTGTTATTATTGGTAGTGTTGTATCCATTGTTGTGGCTCCACCAATAATTATTCCAGCTCTCCTCATCCTTTTTGGTAGTATTGGTGTTATTATCATTGTGGCTGTTTCCCTAAGCATGTTCGCTATGAATGCTATTGCCCCATAGTATGGGTTTACCTTTGCCGTTACATATGCTCCTGTGAAGCTGTACCATCCCATCCCCAATGATATTGCTAATGCCAACCTGTAATCCATGTTGAGTATTACTGCTCCAATAATTCCGGCTACTACGGATGCAGTTATGGTTATTATTGGTAGGTAAAGCTGATTCCTCAGAGTTTCTATGGATTTCCTTAAATTCTCATACTCCAAACCCACATCAATTCCCACTTGCAATATTAATGCGAATAATAATATGTCTAGGAATTGCATGATAATATTTGCCCCTCTTATCATTGCCCCCGCCAATATTCCAATGATTAAGGCTGTAAGGGTGTATGTTGCCTTCATATCCTCATCTTCATTAATGCTTCAATTAATACTGGGATTACTATGTTTAATGCAGTTATAATCATTATGATTTTTAGTGTTTCAATGCTTATGGAATGTAATTCTAATCCTATCCCAACCCCTATCACGAATATTAGTAGCAATATTGATGCAGTTGTTATTTTATCAAGTATATTCTTCCTTTTAATTTTCATTTTACCTAACATGTACCCTACTGTTATTCCTAGTATTATGGCCACATATATTTCAATCATTCACCACATCCTCCTTAAGAGGCGTGGAATATTGCAACTTTTGGTAAGTTATTACTCTATTATTCTGCTGAAGTTTATTGAGGCTATGATGAACATTACTGTATCGAATAGTGCTATTGCTGCTAGATCTATTGGTAAGTTTGCTAGATTCCCAGTGATCATTAGTGATCTTACAGCATCTACCACGTAGCTCATTGGATTGAAGTGTGCAATCCATTGCATGATTTGCGGCATCATTGAGACTGGATATAGGGCGTTGCTTGCGAAGAATAGTGGCATTGTTATTGCTTGCCCTATGCCCATAAACCGTTCTCTAGTCTTCATGAATGATGCTATGAGAATTGATATTGCTGCGAATCCTCCTGAAGCTATGAATATCACTGCGAAAGCCATTGTGAAGTTTAGTATGTTAGGTATGAATCTCACACCTATAAGTAAAGCTACTGGGATTATTATTAGAGCTTGGAATATTGCCCTAATACCTGATGCCAGTGCTCTCCCCATGACTATGGAGTATCTTGAGGCTGGGGCTACGAGGAGCTTCTTCAGTATTCCAGATTCCCTCTCCCAAACTATTGTTAAGCCGTAGAATATTGATATGAATGTTGTTGACTGAATTAATACGCCTGGGGTTATGTAATCAGTGTATGGTATTCCTCCTGTTGGTATTGCTCTAACACTCCCCATTATTGGGCCGTATACAACTATCCATAGTATTGGTTGAACAGCTCTGGAGTAAAGCTCTGTCCTATCATGCTTTATCCTCCTCATTTCAAGTTCAATCATTGCAAGCAAATTTCTTGCAAAGCCGTTCATACTACCCCCTCCTAATCATCCTCCTCATCTGTCTAACATTGCTAATCCTCTCAGCAGTTTCAATTCTGGTACCAGCATATTTTAAGAAGACATCGTCTAATGTTGGCTTATTTATGGAAACTCTCTTAACTAGAACTTTGTTGATTCTAAGAGCTTCCATGATTTTAGGTAGGGAGGATTCGGCATCTTGAGTTAATATGTTCACTTCACTCTCGCTTACGATTACATCGCTGATGACGTTATTCATCTTAAGTGTTTCTAGGGCTTTTAAGCTGTATTCTGAATTTTCCACTTCAAGGGAAATTATCTCCCCTCCAAGGGTATGTTTAAGGCTCTCAGAGGTTCCTGAGGCCACTATTCTCCCCCCATTAATTATTGCTATTTCATCTGCATATAGGTCTGCTTCATCCATGTAATGTGTGTTGAAGAAGATTGTTGCATTATATTCCCTCTTGAATGCCGTCAACTTCTCCCATACAGCTTTCCTAGCTGATGGATCTAAGCCTATTGTTGGTTCATCTAGGAATAGAATTTTTGGTTTGATTAGTAGGGCGCATGCGCATTCAAGTCTCCTAATCATTCCACCGGAATATGTCCTTACAAGGTTGTTGGCATACTCCTTTAAACCCATCTCCTCCAAAACACTCCATATGAGTTCATTCCTCTTGCTTGGTGGAATGCCATAAATCTTAGCGTATATGAGTAGATTTTCATATCCACTTATATCTGTCCAAACGCTCATTTCCTGTGGAACGTAGCCAATGAGTTGTCTAATTTTAGCGCCATCGCGAACGACATTTAGCCCGAAAACATATGCTTCACCTGATGTTGGTTTAATTTGGGTTGTCAAAATTCTCATTAAAGTTGTCTTACCAGCTCCATTTGGCCCTAAGAGTGCAAAAATCTTGCCTGGCTCAACCTTCAAGTTGACGCCATTCAAAGCTTTAACTTTACCTTCATAAACCTTCGTTAAATCATGGGTGCTCACAGCATAATCCATTGTGGTCATCAGAAGATTGATGGGGGAGAATTGGAGATATAAACTTTTCTTAAAATAAACCTTTTAGGAGGCTGCATTTGACGATATCGTTGATTATCAGTGAGAATAGTAGGGAGTAGCCTAGTATTAGGATGGTGAGGTTTGGTGGAAGTGGCTTTAGACCGGGTATGCCGATGAGTGCTATTGATATTGCTAATGCCAGATTAGCTAATGAGGCTGTTAAAAGAGCTTTTCCAGGCATGGATTGCCAGAAGTATCCCCTCTCCCCCACTACGAATATTGAGAATATTGCAAATAGGACAAGTGTCTGGAAGCTGAACATGTATAGGGTTTGCTGGTCTGATAGTATGTTGAAGAATTTTATGCTTATGAAGAGTAGGCCGAATGCCTCTAAGACCATGAGTATACCTAGTATGGCAGCTGTCTTTACAATTTTATTTATGTTCCATTTACAGGGCTTGCTAGGCCACCTAACATTATCTGTTGCTAGGGATATCTTCATGAAGTCCGTCATAAACATCATTAGAAGCATAGCTGATGATGATATGGGATACTTCCCTATTAATAGGAAAGTGAAAACTACAAAAACAGTTTTCAGAACAGTCCTACTTACCTTATTTAAAATCCAAGTATTTACCCTCTCAAATACCGATCTGCCTATTACAACTAGGTTGAGCATCCCCAACAACCCCTCGCTTGTTAAGACAACGCTTGAAGCCTTCTTAGCGACATCCGTTGCATTTGCAACAGCTATGCCAACTTCAGCTTGTTTTAATGCTGGCGCATCGTTCACGCCATCGCCAGTCATTCCAACTATATGCTTCTTCTCTTGGAGGCTCTTCACGATGAGATACTTATCTTCCGGATATACTTCAGCGAATCCACTGCATTTATCAGCTATATCTGCAGCCTTTGAAGGATTATCTTTAATTAACTCTTTAAGTTCTGAAGCCCTTACTATATCATCTCCAAGTCCAACTTCCATTGCCACCTTCTTAGCAATTGGTAATGCATCGCCAGTTATCATTTTTACGGAGATTCCCAAGCTTTTAAGTTTTTGAATGAGTTCTTTGGCGTCTGGTCTAGGTGGATCGTATAGTGCAGCTAATCCAACAAGTTCGAAGGATCCATTTCCAGTTGATTTGGCTACAGCGATCGTCCTATACCCTCTATGCGTGAGTTCATTGACTTCTTCATCGACGGCTTTTAAGCTATCCCCGCTTAACCCGCATAATTCGGTGATCACGTGGACTGCCCCCTTAACAACTTTAAATTCCATGTTTCCATCGGATACTAGTGCTTCAGTTCTACGGGTTTTAGGGTCGAATGGTGTGAAGGATTTCTGTTGGAAATTGTTGATGGATATGTTTCTTTGCTTGGCTGCATTTATGAAAGCTAAGTCTATTGGGTCTTGATTTGCTTCTTGTGATGCTAATGCTCCATAAAGGATAACTTCCTCTTTACTATATTTCCCGAAGGGCGTTGCATCAACTATGGAGGTTTTGTTCAATGTTATTGTACCCGTCTTATCGACGCATAGAATATCCATGCTGGCAGCATCCTCAGTTGCATTGAGCCTAGTTACCAGTACCCCCCTCTTAACAAGTTCCATGGATCCTACAGCCATGCTGACTGTGAACATGGCTGGTAAAGCAACTGGTACAGCGCCTAGCAGTAGCACAAGCATTAGTGGTATGATCTCCAACAAGTTTATTCCCTCAATTATGGAGAATACTTGTGGCTACACTCAATAGTAAAACAACTATAACTAGAAGCCATCTGAGAACTTTGGATATAACCTCTTCTGAATGCAGTTTTGGGCGTGCAATTTGAACGAGCTGTACTATTTTGCCAAAATATGTTTTAACTCCTGTAAGTATAACTATCCCTGTGGCTTCACCCCTTCTTACAATGGAGCCTGAATATATTATGTCGCCAGCTTTCTTCTCAACATCCATGGATTCTCCGGTTAATGCTGATTGATCAACCCAAACTTCACCTACTGCAACTTTGACATCAGCTTGAACGAAGTCTCCAGCTCTAATTCTAATAACATCCCCTGGTACCAGCTCCCTTGAGGGGATAAGCTTCCAAGCACCATCCCTTAAAACTCTCACGTTTACTTGTAGCTTACTTTTTAGGAGTTCTAATGCCTTAGAGCTCCTCTGCTCCTGGATAAAGCTTAAAATCGAATTCAAGAATAGTAGGGCTGTTACCGTATATAGGTCTGTGTATTTCCCGAGTATTAATGAGAGCATGATTATGGCTTCAAGCATCCAAGCGGTTAAGCCCCAAAACTTCTTAACAAATATTATGAGGGGGTGAACCTTCTTTTCAGGGATTTCATTATAACCATATTGCTTCAACCTATCTTCAGCGTCGCTCTGCTTCAAGCCTACGTTTAAATCTGTCTTCAGAAGATTCACAGTTTCCTCCACTGTCATCTTTTGAAAGTCATGTGTTACATAACCCTTATTTTTGAGCTCAGTCAAGTCATTAACCCCCCACATCTAGTTAAGCATCTATTTCTCAGTTAAACTATGGCTCGTTTGAGAATTTTCTTTCTTCTTCTATGGGGACTTTAATTTGCTTGAGGAGGTCTCTCCACTTATCTGTAGCCATCATCAATCTCAATGCTTCACCACAAACCTTTATGAATAGATTCTCTCTTCCAACATCAACCTCAATATTTTCATACTTCTCTCCAACCTTCACTATATGCTTTGCAAGGTCTTTAGCTAACTCCTCAAGGTCTTCTGGGGATATTTCAAAGTCCTCCCCAATATACCCCGCTATATAGAATGCGCTCAGCATCCCCCTCAAACGCTCAATGTATCTGTGAACGAAATACCTCTGTAAGTCTAGTGGTATATTGTTAGGGTCCTCGAGGAAGAGGGTGGCTGTTGACTCATAATACTTCTCCAATATCCCATACCGACCAACCTTCGCCTCAACGATTTTTATCAGCCCAGCTTTAAGCAAAACCTGAAGATGATGACCAACAGAAGGTTTAGATAAATTAAGTTTCATAGCAAGCTGAGTTTCAGTATGAGGTTTAGCGGAGGTAAGCCTAAGAATCTCCCTACGGACGGGGTCTGCTAAAATTTTAATTATATCTGGATCGCGAACCACCCTAACAGCTCTTTTCTTCATAGATAATCGACCTATTAAATCAATCTAAAAGGTTATATAAATCTTACTATAGACAATTTAGAAAGCTTTATCATGGTTGAATATCGATAGCTTTTTATACTGTGACAATATTTTTCGTAAATTTTCTTGATGTTACATTAAGGTCCAAGCGGCCATTCTTTTAGTTTTCTCATTTTGGGTTCTACGAATACTATTTTTAGGACTAGGGCTACTATTCTGAGTTTTGATGCGAAGTCTATTAGCTCCTTCCTCTCGGATACCATGTACTCTTCCTCCATTATGTCAGCTATTTTTTCAAGCTCCTTAATGTCTTCCATCGTATACTTCTCTGGATCCATGCTTAGGAGTTCTCTCAACCTCTTCTCAACTTCCTTCGTGTAATATTTCGATCCGGAACTAGGGATCATGGTATGAAGTGCGGTCATGAGCGACATTGCCTCTACTTTGCCTATCACACCCTTTGCTTCAAGAACTTTTAATAGGAGTTCATTGAAGTTGAAAATCCCCCTTTCAAGTCTATCTATCCTTTTCTCCAACCCCCTAAGTTGCATACGTATTTCGTCAAACCTCATATCTATCTCCTTGAACTTCACATCTATCTCCTTAAATTTAATGTAAATATTCCCGAATTGTTTCGCAAGCCAATAGCCAAGACCAGCTGCTGATGAAGCTATGGAGATTAGTATGACGATAGTGCTGATTACTTCATCCATGATCGTCACATTACTACATGAAATATGGTTAATGAAGCTTATAAGTTTTCACAGTTTATGGGGTCATTATTCATATTGTAGAAAAACATAGATGATATATTTTTATGAGTATTTCTGGTGTTTTTGATGCTTCCAGCTTTATGGTTTTATTAATTGTTTTTAGCTGCTTCCACAAGTTTCTGGAATATTTTGATCATTTCGCTATCCCACATATGTTCTGGGTGCCATTGTACTCCAATTATGAATTTATCCCCCTTATACTCTATTGCCTCTATTACTCCATCGTCAGCCCATGCTGTGGCTTCAAATCCAAGTCCAACATCTTTCACTGCTTGATGGTGGAAGCTATTTACCTTTAAAACTTCTTTGTTGAATATTTTGTGTAGTTTTGATCCTACTTTAACTTTTACTGTGTGTGTTGGGTAGTTTGGTGGAACTTCTGTTCCAGTTGCAGTGTGCCATGCATGTCTAATTGATTTTGGTATTTGTGTGTTTATGTCTTGGTATAGTGTTCCATTGAAGGCTACGTTTAAGACTTGTATCCCTCTACATATTGCCAGTAGAGGTTTCCCCCTCTCCACAGTCTTTCTAGCTAATTCTATTTCAAATTTATCTCTGAGTGGGTTTATTGAACCCATTTTCGGTATTGGAGGTTCACCATATAGGTATGGGTCTATGTCTGGTCCTCCACTGAGTATTATTGCATCCACCCTATCTATGATTTCATTTGGGTCTATGTTTATGGTTTCAGGTATTATTATTGGTATCCCTCCTGCAAGTTCCACAGATTTAACGTATGCCTCCCCCATCATGTATGTTCCTCTACTCCAATCATGTGATGCTGTTATACCCACCATTGGCTTCATTTTTGATCGCCAGTTAATAGTAAAAGTTTAAAAATTACTTAAAGTATTCTATTTTGCTAGGAGATGTTGTCTTGAGTGTTCGTAGATACCTTATATTGACTCCTGATGGTAGGGAATTGGATCCACTTAAAGTCCCCCTTGATGGGTTTAATGATGATTTTAAGGTTTTAGTTAGGAAGGAGGCTTTGAAGGAGGAGGTTGGTAGGGGGGTTTCTAGGATCCACAATTATTTTAGGAGGTTTGGTTTTGAGTGGGAGGGGAATTCCGATTTTGGTCATATGAGGTTTGGCCCTTACGCTGCATTGATATTTGATGTTGTGGCTGATGTTTCCCGTAAAGTTGTAAGAGATTTGGGTATACCGGTAGTGGAGGTTAAGGGGACTGCATTCTTCGATTTAAATGTACCTGCAGTTTCTGAGCATGCTAAGCTTTATGGTGATAGGCTTTACATGGTTGATAGTGATAAGGGTAAGATGGTTTTGAGGTATGCTGCTTGTCATCAACAGTTCTCCATGATAAAGGATTGGCAGTTATCCTATAAGGTTCTCCCATTTGGAGCATTTGAGATTGCAGATTCATATAGGTTTGAGCAGAGTGGTGAGGTTGAGTTATGTTTTAGGCTTAGGAGATTCTTCATGCCAGACTTACACATCTTCACTAGGGATATTGTGGAGGCTAAGGATTGGTTTATGAAGGTTCATAGGAAGATTATGGAGGAAGCTTCCAAGATTGGTAGAACCTATGAGCTTTTGGTTAATGTTGTAAATCCCAATGAGTATTCTTCCAATAGGGAGTTGATATTGGGTTTAGCTAGGGATGTGGGTAAACCAGTTTTGGTATGCATATATCCCGCCACTGGGTTAAACTATTATTGGACTGTTAATGTGGAGTATATGATTGTAGACTTCTCCAATAGACCTAGGGAGATAGCCACAGTCCAGATTGATGTGGGTAATGCTGAGAGGTTTGGGATAAAGTATATGGGTGAAGATGGCTCTGAGCATTACCCCATAATCCTCCATACAGCCATAATTGGTGGAATTGAACGATACATATACATGCTCTTCGACACAGCCCTTAGAATGAAGAAGCCCACACTACCATTATGGGTTTCCCCAGTACAGGTTAGAGTTATCCCTGTGGATCAAAGGAACCTCAATTACGCTTTCAAGGTTTGTGAATATTTGGAGTCTCAGGGCTTCAGGGTTGATGTTGACGATACCAATAGGTCTATGTCTAGGAAGATTGTGGATGCTGAGAAGGAGTGGATTCCATATATAGTTGTTGTTGGTGATAGGGAGGAAGCTGAGGGGAAGGTGAATGTTAGACGTAGAGTGCAGGGTGATCAGAGGGAATATTCATTGGAAGAGTTTGTTTCAGAACTCAATAACGCTTGTAGTGGTTATCCAAAGAAGCCTAGATACTTCCCAAAAACAGTTTCCAAGAGACCTGGATTCATAGTATATTAATCCAATGACGACGAAACAATTTAAATGCAATACTTACACTCCCATTTTACTGTGAGCTTTAAGCTTAACTATGATGGTGTTAAGAGAGGATTGTTTCTCAAAAGGTTGAATAGGTTTAGATGTATGGTTGAAGTTGATGGTAGAGTTTACTCTGCACATATACATGATCCTGGGAGGCTGAATGAATTATTGAAATTTGGTTCTGAAGTTCTCGTTAGACCACATTATTCCAGTGCTAGGAAAACTGAATTATACCTATTCGCAGTTAATTCTGGTGGAAGTTGGGTTCTCGTTGATTCCGCCCTACATAACAAGATATTCCAGTGGCTTTTAAATTCAGAACTCATACCAAATTTGCATGGTTACAGCATATCTAGGGCTGAATATGAGTATTCTGGTAGTAGATTTGATTTCCTATTGGAATCTAGGTTTGGTGGTAAAGCCATATTGGAAGTTAAAGGTTGTACTCTAGTGCTGAATGGCTTTGCACTATTCCCAGATGCACCCACAGTTAGGGGTAGGAGGCATGTTAAATGCTTGATCAAGGCTTTAAATGATGGTTATGAGTCGATAATCTTCTTCCTAGTTACACATCCTGAAGCTGAGATTTTCAAGCCCAATTGGGATGTGGATGAGGAATTCTCAAAAGCTTTATTGGAGGCTTATGGTCTTGGCGTTAAAGTTTATGCTTGTAAAGTTGTTTTGAATGTGGATTCCATGGAAATTTCATGGGGTGGCATGCTACCCATCCAACTCACCTAAACTTGGTAAACCTCAAGAATTAAACCGTATATTTTAAATGTAAAGTTCATAATAGAGTATCTAATAAGGTGTACTGAAATGTATGGTTGGAATGGTAAAATTTTACGTGTTGATCTTTCAAAGATGAAAGTGGCTGTACAGGATTATGATGCGAATTTTGCGAGGAAATATGTGGGTGGTAGGGGGTTTGCTGCGAGAATTCTTTGGGATGAATTGAAGCCTGGCATAGACCCCTTAGGTCCTGAGAATAAACTTGTCATAGCTGCAGGACCATTAACTGGGCTTCCAGGTCCAAGCCTCGGTAAACTGGTTGTGGCAGCTAAAAGCCCACTCACTGGTGGGTATGGGGATGGAAATATTGGAACTATGGCTGCAGTAAATATGCGTAAAGCTGGATTCGATGCTGTGGTGGTGGAGGGGAGGGCTGAAAAGCCAGTTTACCTTTACGTGGAGGATGGGGTAGGTTATATCTTAAGTGCTGAAGGGATGTGGGGTAGAACAACTTTCGAAGCTGAGAAGGGGCTTAAGGAAGTTCATGGTAGGGATGTGGGGGTGCTTGTTATAGGTCCTGCAGGGGAGAATATGGTTCGATACGCCACCATCATCTCCCAAGAGGGGAGGGCTGGTGGGAGGCCTGGTATTGGTGCTGTTATGGGTTCTAAGAAGCTTAAGGCTATAGTATTTAAGGGGACTAAGGATATTCGTTTAGCAGATCCGGAAGCATATAGTAAGCTTGTGAATGAAGCCTATGCCAGCATTAGGTCTAGAGTTGGCTATGATTTCTGGATTAGACAGGGAACCATGGCAACAATAGAGTGGGCTAATGAGAATGGTGTCCTACCCACACATAACTTTAGGGAGGGGATCTTTGAGTTTAGTAGACTCATTGATGGTTATGCAATGGAAGCAGCGAAAGTTAAGCGGAGGGGGTGCCCCTACTGCAACATGGCATGTGGAAATGTTGTCCTTGACAGTGAGGGGAGGGAAGCTGAACTAGATTATGAGAATGTCGCTATGCTTGGTTCCAATATTGGGTTAGGTCATCTTGGGAAAGTTTCTGTGCTAAATAGGATGGCGGATGAGTATGGAATAGACACGATCTCCCTAGGCAACACCATAGCCTTCGCCATGGAAGCCACTGAGAAGAAGCTTCTAAAGGATGGAATAGAGTGGGGGGATTTTGAAAGAGCGAAAATGTTGATTCAAGAAATTGCTTATAGGAAGGGGGATCTTGGAAACCTCCTAGCGGAAGGTACTATGAGGGTAAGTCAAAAACTTGGTGGAGGATCAGAGAATTGGGCAATACATGTCAAAGGGCTTGAAGTTTCAGCCTACGATTGCCACACAGTTCCAGGGATGGCTCTAGCATATGCAACATCACCAATAGGTGCCCACCATAAGGATGCATGGGTTATCTCATGGGAGATAAAGACGGATAGATCTGGATATACTGAGGCAAAAGTGGACAAGGTAATAGAATTTCAGAGGATAAGGGGAGGGATGTTTGAATCCCTAGTTTCATGTAGACTCCCATGGATAGAACTCGGCTTCGAACTTGAATGGTACCCCAAACTCTTAAAAGCAGCATCAGGAGTGGAAATTCCTCTAGAGGAAATGCTATACACCATTGCTGATAGGATATATGCTCTCATAAGAGCCTTCTGGGTGCGTGAATATGGTCAAGGATGGAGTCGCATGATGGATTACCCACCAAAACGCTGGTTTACAGAACCAATAACTAAAGGACCATATAAGGGTGCAACACTTGACAAAACGAAATTCGATAAGTTACTGGACATGTACTATGCTAAACGTGGATGGGATAGTAGGGGGATACCGACAAAAAGCACTTTTGAAAAACTTGGATTAAAGGATGTAGCAGAGCAGCTTTCAAAGAGCGTTGCCTTAACCCCATAACAATCTAAAACCCAATTTTTTTCCTCAATTGATCATTTAAACCCCTCCTCCCACAAATTTATGGCATCAATTCAAGTTTATTGACAAAATTTTTAAGATTAGTATTGCGTATGCGTTTATGGTATTTGTTGAGGAGTTGTGTGTAGGTTTGAGTGATTTGGTAGTGACTTTTGAACCTGATGGTAAGAAGGTTAGGGTTAAGGTTGGAACAACTGTTTTACAAGCTGCTAAGGAGGCTGGAATTAGTATAAGGTCTGAGTGTGGTGGTAGGGGGGTTTGTGGGAAATGCAAAGTAATAATTAGAGATATGGGTGCAGTTTCAGATATATCAAATGCTGAGAGGAAGCTTCTCCCACAACGTGAAATTGAGGAGGGTTATAGGCTTTCATGTCAAGCCATAATTTTGAAGGATGTTGTGGTTATGGTTCCATTGGAGAGTCGTGTTGCAGTTCGTAAAATAGAAGTTTATGGTTTTGAGAGGAGGGTTGAGTTAAACCCCCTTTTAAGAAAGGTTTATGTTAAATTGAAGGAGCCAACGTTATCTGATGTAAAGCCCGATTTGGAGAGGTTATTGGAAGCTGTAGAGGGGGAGTTGGGGGTTAAAATTGAATTCGATTTCGACATCTTAAAGGGGTTGCCGGAAATCCTCCGATCTTCTAAATGGAATGTTACAGCAGTTCTATGGGGCAATAGATTAATTGATGTTGAAGCAGGGGATACTACAAATGAAATTTATGGTATGGCCGTTGACATTGGAACTTCAAAGATAGTTTGCCATCTCGTTGATCTAAAATCTGGGGATACTCTTGCTGTGGGTTCAATTGAAAATCCACAAATCCTTTATGGGGAGGATGTGATATCGAGGATTGCATATGCATCAAATAGCAATCATAACCTCAACATCCTCCAGAAACTTGTCATTGATGGTGTAAATAAGGTTTTTGATGAAGCATGTCGGAAGGCTAATGTTGATCCTAATAAGGTTTATGAGGCTGTTGTAGTTGGCAATACAGCTATGCATCACCTCTTCCTAGGGATTCAACCGAAATATCTTGCTCTATCACCATACACTCCAGCAGTTAAGAGAGCAATAAGCCTAACAGCTAGAAACCTCAATTTAGGCAACATGAATCCAAGGGGTATTGTAACCATTCTACCCATAATAGCTGGCTTTGTGGGTGCTGATGCAGTGGCGGATATAATTGCAACGGGGATTCATGAATCTGAAGAGAATACATTGCTAGTGGATATAGGAACGAACACCGAGGTCATTGTTGGCAATAGGGAGGATATAATATGCTGCTCTTGTGCTTCTGGACCAGCATTTGAAGGTGCTCACATAAAAGATGGAATGAAAGCAGTTGCCGGTGCAATAGAAAGAATCCGCATAACCCAAAATCTTGAAGTTGAATATGAAACTATAGGTGGTGAAAAGCCTAGAGGGTTATGCGGCTCAGCAGTTATAGATGTGGTGGCAGAGATGTTTAAACATGGCATAATAGATTTCCATGGGAAATTCAACACAAACATTCCAACTCCAAGAATGAGGAAAACTGAGAGAGGATTTGAATTTGTAATTGCATGGAAAAATGAAACTGCCACTGGGAGGGAAATAACAATCACGCAAAAGGATATTAGAGAACTGCAACTTGCAAAGGCAGCAATATACACAGGATGCTCAATTTTAATGAAGAAAAAGAGTCTCAGGGAAGAGGATATCGATAAACTACTCATCGCCGGTGCTTTTGGAAACTACATAAACCCTGAAAATGCAAAGATCATAGGCCTAATACCAGACATACCAACTGAGAAGATAAGGTTTGTGGGGAACACGGCAGTTATGGGTGCGAAGATGGCTCTAATATCAAGGGAAGTTAGGGAAATTGCGGAGTCATTAACGAAGATTGTTCGTTATCATGAGCTTGCAGCAGATCCAGATTTCAATTCAGAATTTATTAATGCAATTCCCATACCAAACAGTATCATCGATAGATTTCCATCGGTGAAGAAGTACATTCAAAGTCACATATGATTTTCAAAGCTTAACGGGAATAGTATTTCCAAAAGTGAATTAAGCAAATCTACCGCACTTCTTCTAAACAACCCATAAATTTACCACTCATCTATTGGGCTTATCTGGAAAATTCTCTTTGGGAATATGGCTTCAAATATTTTTAGAGCTTCACCATCAATTTCAATTCTAATAATGTCTCTCCCGTCATTTAGCATTTCCTTGAATCCTTCCACTCCGTATATTAGCTTTGTAATTCCATCGCTGGTTACTTGTATGTGATTTTTAGATTTCCCCTCAACCACATTTATCTTGCCACTTGATATCTCCAGTTTTGTGCATCCATATGGGCTTCCAATGGATATTTCGTAGTCCAATTCTCCATATTTCTCAATAATCCTCTCCTCCAATACCCCCTTTATGGCTTCAAATAGTTTCCTTTGGTTTACGATGTAGTTCATGTATATTGCTCCCTTCATGGTTTCAAAGCATTTTAATGCTTCGCTTAATTCTTCATGTTTAGGTATTCTAAGTCTGAATATTTTAATCCCCTCATTCCTCATTTTATTTAAGATTCCATTTAGCAAATTGCAAAGTTTTCCACTTTCAATCGCTCCAAGCTCCATTACCATCCCCAATTTATCTGTCCATTGACTTCTGGAAGCTTTTAATGTGTTGAATGAGAGTGCATATCCATTTACTTCATCATCTTCGCTAACTATTCTGATCCCTGTCTCCTTCCCCTCGTAGAAGAAGCTTTGATAATATGTTTTCTCCATAATCTTTCTCCTCCAATAATTCTCTGATCTCTGGCAATATCCACTGATCTTTCTACCATATTCATCATGTATTTTTATTACTGCATGTAAATCTTCTTCACCCATTTCACTTATCCCATTTCTATCATATTTTCTCAGGGTTTTCAAAGCGTTGTCGACGTTTTCGCATGTCCCAACGTATTCGTGTATGAATGTTGTATTGGCGTATCCAACTTTCCTATACACTCTATATCCATCACTTCCATATCCTGTGAACAGTGATGATATTGGCCACCCCTTCTCTCGGCATATGTCCAATGCCATTTGCATTAGTTTTGTGGCTACCCCCTTCATTCTATGTTTTGGGTGTGTGGATACATTGGCTATTCCACCGCAATCTATTATGCTTTTCCCAATCCTCATCTTCCTATGCATTAACTGTACGTGTCCAACTATCTCCCCATCAATTTCAGCTACTAATGCATTTTCCCTTGAGAATCCATCATCATCCCCCTCATATCCAATCCAGTCCATTACGCTTAATTTCCATGAGTTGAAGGTTCTGAAGCAAGTTTTCATTAACTCCACTATTCCCTCCTCATCTCCAGATTTATATCTCCTAAACTTCACTTCCATGTTTAAAGTTCTCTTTATATGGATATATTTATCTTATCGGATTTCCATCTAATTATTTGGCGATGAAGAGAGCTGGTAAAACGGATTTGTGAAGAGTGATACCAGAGCTGAGCCTCACCTTAAATGCCTCTTTCCGAATGGTTTAGGTTAAATATTGGTTGTTATTATATTTGTGTTTGGAGGTGGATTTTGATGCCCGTGGTGCATGTGTACATGTGGGCTGGGAGGAGTCAAGAGGTTAAGGAGAAGATTGTTAAGGGGATCACTGATGTCTTTGTGAATCTCGGAGTTCCAGCTGAAGCTGTGACTGTGATTTTGCATGATGTGGAGAAGAGTAATTGGGGGAGTGCTGGTAAGCTTGCTTCTAAAACCTCTTAAACCCATTTTTACTTAATATTTTTATGTCTATAACCATCCTATACTCCCTAGGTGCAACTTCCCCAGTCCTCCTCACATCTAATATCTCGTATTTTACGTCAAACCCCTTCAGCTTTTCCTCGTATCTATCCCTCATCTTCACTTTTGGGTCTTCATTCTTCATGTACTTTATGAAGTCGTATGCATGTATTATTCCACCTGAATCCTTTAATGCCATTATGGCGTATTCAAGGTATTTTAATGCTAGTTCCGGGTATGGCATTAAAACTCTATCTGCAACTCCCATAAGTTTATTCATTATCACTTCCTTTGCATCTCCAAGTATTGGTATAACTATGTCTTCAACCTTATTTATCCTTACATTCTCTACTGCATAATCGTATGCGTATGGGTTTATGTCTATTGAGTATATTTTTGAAGGCTTCTCCAAAGCCCTTTTAGCTATTATTATTGAGTATGTCCCTACACCTGCAAACATGTTAACAATAACTTCCCCGGCGCGAACCATTCTCGCTATCCTCATCCTCTCCGTGGAGAGTCTTGGTGTGAAGTACACTTTTGATATGTCCAGTTTAAATATGCATCCATACTCCCTATGTATTGTTGTGAACCTCTTCTCCCCTGCAAGCCACTCTAAATCCATTACCCTATGTTCCCCACTTATTGGGCTCTTCTTCTCAACGACAACTTTAATGTAATTTACCTCTCTAAGTATTTTCTCTGCTATTTCATGTTTTATCTCTTTGAATTCAGGTTTAACTTCTATTACTGCAATGTCTCCTATTATGTCTAGGCTTCTAAGCCACCCCCTCTTTATATCCCTAAGATTCATCACCCTAAATTTTGCGTTATACACCTTTAAATCATATGGTTTATAGCTAATTTTCCACGAAAGTTTTAAATTGAATGTCTTGAGGTTGATATTGGTGAGCTCTGTTTGAAGGTTAGTGTTCTATATGGTAATGAGCCTGTATCCGTTGATATTCCAGATTCCCGATTTATGGGTGTTTTTAGAGTTAAGGAGCCTTTAGGGGTTGATGAGGATAGGGTTATTGAGGATTCTCTTAATAATCCCATTGGGAGGAGACTTGAAGATTATGATGCTGAAAGTGTGTTGATATCGGTTAATGATCAAACTAGATTAACTCCAACTCCGAAATTGCTGGATCATATTCTTAGGAGGGTTTCTGCGAAGCGTTTGAAGATAATTGTTGCCACAGGTTCTCATAGAGCTCCCACTGAGGAGGAGTATCGTAGCATGATACTTGGGCATCATTATGATCGTTTGAGGGGTGTAACTGTGGCTCATGATTGTAGGAAGAGTGAATTCGTTGATCTTGGGGTTACAAGTAGGGGGACTCCCATCCTTGTTAATAGGGAGGTTTTCCAGCATGATTTACTGGTCACCATAAGCTCCGTTGAACCACATTATTTTGCTGGTTATAGTGGTGGTAGGAAGATGTTTGCCCCTGGATTATGCATGTATGAAACTATTGAGAAGAATCATAGGTTTGCTTTAATGCCGGAAGCTGCTCTTGGTAAGCTTAAGGGTAATCCAGTCCATGAGGATCTTGAGGAGATTGCTAAGGCTGTGGTTGAGAGGGTCAGTATATTCTCATTGAATACTGCAATAAATGGTGAGGGGATGGTTTGGGCTGCTAAGGCTGGTGATCCATTTCAATCCTTCTACTCAATAGTTAGGGATGTTGAATCGTATTACTTGGTTAAGCTTCCAAGGGAGGCTGGAATTACAATTGCAGTTGCACCTAGAAGTATGGGTATAGATTTGTATCAAGCTCAGAAGGCTATTGAAGCTACTAAGCTTGTGACGAGGGTTGGTGGAGTAATAATACTCGTAGCCCCATGTTGGGATGGTATTGGTCCAAGAAACTTCTACGATCTACTTGTAAGTGGGGATAGGGGGGAGATTATTAGGAGGATATGGGAGGATTATAAGCTTGGATACCATAAAGCTGCAAAGCTCTTGGATGCAATTGAAAAGTTCAACATATATGCTGTGACAAATTTAAGTGGAGAAGTTTTAACTAGGATAGGGATTAAGCCATTTAATAGTTTGCAGAAGGCTTTGGATGAAGCGTTATCTAGTGTTGAGGGTGAAGTGGCTGTTCTACCTGAAGCCAGTATATGCGTCCCAAGGATTGCTGAATCTTAGGCATGTTTGTTTTGCGCTTCATTTAAATATTGTATCTAGCAATTGATTTTAATGTATGAGCTACTTGATTGTTAAATGTCCCCATTGTGGTGATGTTAGGGCTGTGCATTCCAATGTTAAGAGTTTCCAATGTTTTACTTGTGGTAGGAGGGTTAAATTGGCTCCCCATTTAATACTGTATAGGACTGGTGATAGGGATTCCCTCCCACTATTGGTTATGAAGTTTAAGGAGATATCCCTTAAAAAGAGGGGTTAAATGTCGTGTGATACTCATGGATTTAATTTCGAATATTAAGAGGGGGGTTATGGATGTCTTCAGTAGGATTGCATATGAATTTGATGTTACTAGGACTAAGCCTTGGAGTGAAGTTTACCTGCTGGCCAGATTTGGTGGTTTAATAGCTGATTTTGGTTGTGGTTCTGGTAGGCATGTTTCTGCTTTGGTGAATTGCGGTTGTGAAGTTTTGGCTGTGGATATATCCCCAATCATGGTTAAACTTTGTTTATCTAAGTTTAGGGGTGGTGATCGTTACAGGCTTGTTAATGGTGTAGTTTGTGATATAGGGTTTTTGCCATTTAAATCATGCTCCATAGATCATGCATTATGCATTGCCACCATACACCATATACCCACATTCAAAGCTAGATTGGATTCAGTTAACGAGATTTATAGGGTTTTGAAGAGGTTTGGTATTCTAATTCTAAGTGCATGGGCACTCTATCAGACTAGATTCATAAGGCTTATTCCAAGAATGCTTTTAGATAGGGTTTTTGGTAGAGTTTTGGAGTTTGGGGATGTTTATATTCCATGGAAGTCTAGGAATGCTGTTTATATGAGGTTTCATCACCTATTCTCTAGACGTGAATTTGTTAAGCTCTGCTCATCATCGAAATTCTCCATAGCATACATTTACGGTAAGAGTTTTAGGAAAACCCGCTTCTCGGAGAATCATGTGGCTGTATTATTTAAGCCTTAAACCTTTTATCCCACCAATACCTTTCATTTAATTGTTATGCTGGAAGTTTTGGCTGAGTATTTTAAGCGTTTGAAGAAGCCTATTAGGGGGATTTCCGGGGTTAGTGTTGTTGCCGTTATGGCTAAGCCATACCCATGTCCTCATGGTAAATGTATTTATTGTCCTGGGGGGCCTGATTATGGGACTCCTCAAAGCTATTATGGTAGGGAGCCTGCCCTCATGAGGGCTCAAGAATGCGGCTATGACCCATATGAGCAAGTTAGGGTTAGGCTTAATCAGTACTACTCCCTTGGGCATATTCCATCGAAGGTTGAACTCATAATTATGGGTGGAACTTTCCCAGCAATGCCTCTGGATTACCAAGAGTGGTTTGTAACCATGTGTTTGGAGGCTATGAATAGGTATCCCAATGGTAAGCCTAGTGGCTGGATTTATTTGAGGGATGCTCAAGCTAGGAATGAGCATTCCATGATTAGATGTGTTGGTATGACTTTTGAGACTAGGCCTGATTGGGGTAGGGAGGTTCATGCTGATAGAATGCTAAATTTGGGTGGAACTAGGGTGGAGTTGGGTGTTCAAACTGTTTTCGATGATATTCTGGTTAGGGTTCGTAGAGGTCACACTGTTAAGGATACCATTGAATCCACTAGAATTCTAAAGGATTGTGGTTTCAAAATTTGTTATCATATTATGCCAGGTCTCCCTGGTAGCGATTTGGATATGGATTTAAAGGTTTTTGAAACCATATTTAGTGATTCAAATTTCATGCCTGATATGTTGAAGATATATCCAACGGTGGTTGTTAAGGGTACTGGGCTTTATGATGATTGGGTTAAAGGCCTATATAAGCCGTTTACCACTGAAGATGCCATTGAATTGCTTACGAAGGTTTTGCCAAAGCTTCCTAGGTGGGTTAGGGTTATGCGTATTCAGAGGGATATACCATTGAATGTTGTTGAAGCTGGTGTTGATGTGGGTAATTTGAGGGAGGTTGTTCATAGGAGGTTGAGGGAGATGGGTTTGAAGTGTAATTGTATTAGGTGTAGGGAGGTTGGTCATAAGATGCTTAAGGAGGGGGTTTACCCAAACATTAATGATGTTAAGCTTCTTAGGGAGACTTATGAAGCTAGTGGTGGAGTTGAAGTCTTCCTATCCTTTGAGGATGTTGTTAGAGATGTTTTACTTGCCTTCCTTAGGCTTAGGTATCCATCTGAATTTGCCCATAGACGTGAAATAGATTCCAAAACCACCATTGTTAGGGAGCTTCACGTTTATGGACCTCAAGTTCCAGTGGGTTTCAAGCCAACCATTGAGTGGCAGCATAGGGGGCTTGGAAGCCTATTGATGGCTGAAGCTGAAAGGATATCCCTTGAAGAATTTGATGCCAAGAAGATTCTAGTTTTATCTGGTATTGGTGTTAGGGATTACTATAGGGGTTTGGGTTACCGTAAACTTAGGGATAGCCCATACATGTGTAAAGTTTTGAAATAAATTATCGAAACCGTTAATTCTTGAATTCACATATATCATATTCGATGGGTATGGAGTTTGATATACTCATAGTTGGTGGAAGGGTTTTTGATGGGACTGGTAATCCATGGTTTTATGGGGATATAGGTGTTCTTGGTGATAAGATAGCGTTTATTGGTAAGGCTAGGGGTGTGGATGCGAAGAGGGTTATTGATGCATCTGGATTGGCTTTGGCTCCAGGGTTCATTGATATGCATAGCCATTCCGATTTGGAATTGCTTGTTGATGGTAGAGCTATAAGTAAAATTCATCAGGGGGTTACATTGGAGGTTGTGGGTAATTGTGGTAGTTCTGCAGCTCCATTAAATGATCTACTGAAAGCCCATATGGAGAAGTTTGTTTTGCCAGAGTATGATTGGCAGATAAAGCTGGATTGGTCTACGATGGGTGAATACTTCAATAAACTTGAGAAGGGTGGGATTTCCTTGAATGTTGCTTCCCATGTTGGGCATTCAAATGTTAGGGCGTGTGTTTTGGGGTTTGATAATAGGGAGCCAACAAGTAGGGAGCTTGAGGATATGAAGAAGCTTGTTGCTGATGCCATGAAGGATGGAGCTGTGGGTTTAAGTACAGGTTTAATATATCCCCCAAGCTGTTATGCGAAGACTGAAGAGATAATTGAGTTGGCTAAGGTTGTGGCTGATTATGGTGGGATATATGCAAGTCACATTAGGGGTGAAGGTGAAACTTTACTTGAAGCTGTTAGGGAAGCTATACGTATTGGACGTGAAGCAAAAGTTCCAGTGGAGATAAGTCACTTCAAAGCTAGTGGAAAGCTGAATTGGGGTAAAGTTAAAGATGCTGCAAAAATTATTGAGGAAGCTAGGGAGATGGGCGTGGATGTAACTGCAGATCAATACCCATACATAGCTGCAAGTACAAGTCTCTCAGCACTACTGCCTGAATGGGCTCATGAAGGTGGAGCTGAAAAGCTACTTGAAAGATTAAAGAATCCAGAATCTCTAAATAAGATTAAAAGTCACTTGGAAATGTATAAGCGGAGGGATCCAGAATACTGGAATAGGATAATGATATCATACTTGGAGAAGAATAAACAGTTCCTTGGAAAGACTATTAGTGAAATATCTTCCATGCTGAATCTATCCCCTGAAGATACCGTGATAAAATTGTTGCTTGATGAGGAGACTAGGGTTTCACATATAAGTTTTGGTATGTGTGAAGAGGATGTTGAGTATGTAATGAGATTGCCTTGGGTTATGGTGGGATCTGATGGTAGTGCTGTGGCTCCTGAGGGGGTTTTGGGGAAGGGTAAACCCCACCCAAGATATTATGGGACATTCCCAAGAGTTCTCGGAGTTTATTCCCGTGAGAGGAAGGTGATAAGTTTGGAGCAAGCTATAAGGAAGATGACATATCTCCCAGCTTGGAGACTTGGATTGAGAGATCGTGGGATAATACGTGAAGGGGCTTACGCAGATATCGTCGTCTTCGATCCTAAGACTGTGATAGACAATGCCACCTTCATAGATCCACATAGACTTCCAAGTGGAATACTACACGTAATAGTTAATGGTGTAGTAACAATATATAATGGTGTACATACTGGTGCAAAGGCTGGTAGAGTTCTGAGGAGGCGTAGTTTTGAGGGGTTAAAAACTTTATAATGTGCACATAAATTGCTTATCTAACTCCCTATTTCCACAAAAATTATTTTAATTTTTATGTTATGTCTATTATTTTCTCACGGTATTGCCCTTTAGTTTTGAAAGTTCCCTATTGAATAATGAGATTAATGCATTTATTTCGCTTCCCAAGGCTATCATTTTGAATCCCATATCCCTATATTTTTCAGCATATTCTATTGAGCTGTATATTCCTATTGGTTTACCCCTTTCAATGCATATCTTTAGAATTCCATTAATTACTTCTTGAACTTCTCTGTGTTGTGGGTTTCCTATATGTCCAAGTGATGTTGCTAGATCGTATGGGCCTATGAATAGTGCATCTACACCATCAACCATAATTATCTCATTAATGTTTTCATAAGCTTCCCTAGTCTCTATTTGCGCAATTAGCATTAAGTCTCTCTCCACATTCTCCAAATACTCCTTAAGCTTCAATCCATATTTTGCAGCTCTTCTTGGGCCATACCCCCTAATCCCCCTTGGAGGATATCTTATTGCCCTTACAGCTTCCTCAGCTTGTCTCCTATTATTTATCCATGGAACCATAATCCCCATGGCACCCACATCTAAAACCTGCTTTATCTGTACGAAATCATTCCATGGAACTCTAACTATAGGTGTCACCTTATCCTCATCTATCACTTGAATAATTCTATGGACATCGCCAATGGTTAGTGGTGCATGCTCCATATCTATGAGCATCCAATCGAAATCAAGCATAGACAACGCTTCCGCTATATCTGTGGAGTTTGTAGTTATCCAAATACCGTAAGTAGTCTCCCCCCTCATCAACTTCTCCTTCAACCTATTAACCATAATACCCATCAAACTACTATGACTAGTTCTATTGAAAAACCTATTCATTGACTTGGTTACATTTGAATTTAATATATACCTTTTACCTTATCATAATATTTTATGGTGGTTTCTATGCCTATTGTGCATGTCTTTGTGTGGGAAGGGTTTTCTGATGATGCTAAGAGGAGGACTATTCATGGGATAACCAATGTATTCACTGAGCTTGGTATTCCAAGGGAGGCTGTGGAGGTTTTGATACATGAATTGCCCATGAAGAATTGGGGGATTGGTGGCTGTCAAGCTAGTGAAAAGTTTAAGGGTGTAAAGATACCATAAATACCCATCTTTTTTAATTCAATTTCCTAAATTGTAAGGTTTAAAGGGTAGTCTTTCAAGTTTCTAATTTTGCTGAATCTTTTAATATCAGTCTTTCCAATTTAGATTTGTGTATGCTGATTTGGTTCTTTTGAATGCTAAGATAGTTAATGTTTTTAGTGGTGAAATTGTTGATGGTTCTATTGCTGTTAAGTTTGGAAGGATATGGAGAGTTGGTTCAGTTGATGATGTGATTGGTGATTCAACACGAATTATAGATGTTGGGGGGAGGTATGTTTGTCCAGGGTTTATTGATGCTCATCTTCATGTTGAGAGTAGTATGTTGACTATTAGGGGGCTTGCTAAAGCAGTAGTGCCTCATGGGACAACATCGATAGTTATTGATCCACATGAGATTGCCAATGTTCTTGGTGTTGATGGTGTGAAGATGTTTATTGATGAGAGTGAAGGTATACCGTTGGATGTTTATGTTACAATTCCAAGTTGTGTTCCAGCAACTGCAGATTTCGAGACTTCCGGTGCCACTATTGGTTTAGATGATGTTAGGGGATTGTTGGGTTTTAGGAGGGTTGTGGGTTTGGGTGAAGTTATGGATTTCTTGGGGGTTGTTAATCGTAATCCCACATTGATGGGGAAGATTTCCATGGTTAGGGAGCGTGGTTTGAGGGTTGATGGTCATGCACCATCATTGAGTGGTAAACTCCTACAAGAATATGTTTCCGCTGGAGTATATTCTGATCATGAATGTGTAGATGGTTTTGAAGCTTTGGAGAAGCTTAGATGTGGTATGTGGATTATGGTTAGGGAAGGCTCACTATCGAAAGATTTGAATAGAGTTTTGGGTTACCTTGTTAGGGTTGGTGTGGATTTATCTAGAGTTATGCTTGTAACTGACGATTTAAACCCTATGGATGCATTTAAATCCCATATGAATAAACTTGTTAGGATGGCTATTGAATGTGGATGCAACCCTATAGATGCCATTAGGATGGTTACATTGAATCCAGCATTATACTACCGTTTAGATGATGAAATTGGAGCCGTGGCTCCTGGTTTAAAAGCTAATCTTGTAGTTCTTGATGATCTTAAAACCATAAATGTTTATATGACCATTTTTAATGGTGTTGTGGTTGCGAAGGATGGTAATCTCACGGTGGATATTGGGAAATGGGATTATCCTCCTAGAGTGTATAGAACTATGAATTTGAAGAAGCTCCCCTCCACAGATGATTTTGCCATTAAGGTTGGTAATGAGTGTGGTAGAGCAATTGTTAATGTGATTGGAGTTGAGGAAGCCACATTATACACTAAACACTTAACTGCTGAATTGAATGTGGAGGGCGGTAAAGTTATTCCAAGTGTGGATGATGATATTATACAGGTTGCGGTTGTGGAGCGTCATAAAGCTACTGGGAATATTGGTTTAGGTTTTGTTAAGGGGTTTGGGTTGAAGTTTGGAGCTATAGCTTCAAGCATTTCACATGATAGTCACAATATAGTGGTTGTAGGCGTGAATTGGAGTGATATGGCTTACGCTGTTAAATGCATCGTTGAGAATGGTGGGGGAATTGTGGCTGTTAAGGGTGGCTCAATACTTGAAATCCTACCACTACCAATAGCTGGTTTAATGAGCAATTTAGATGTTGGGGAAGTTTCAGCTAAACTCGAAAGGTTATATGAGGCTTCAAAGATCCTTGGATGTAGACTTAAAGAGCCTTTCATGACATTATCATTCATAGCATTGTCTGTAATTCCAGAAATAAGGTTAACTGATAGAGGGCTTATTTTACATGATCCATTGGATAAGAGTATTCGATTTATAGATCCAGTAAGGAAATTTATAAAAACTTGAAAAGCATAGTTAATTGTGATGTTTTATGGATGCCCATGAAGCATATAACAGGTTGTTCTCATTATTGGAGGAGCATCATAAATTCTTTTCTACAAGCATACCCTTAATAGCAAGTGAGAATATCACCAGTTATGCTGTTAGGGAAGCTTTGATATCTGATTTTGGTCATAGGTATGCTGAGGGTTGGCCTGGTGAGAGGGTTTATGCTGGTTGCAGATACATTGATCAAGTGGAATTATTAACCCTAGAATTGATGAAAGATTTATTCAATGCTGAGTTTGCTGATGTTAGACCAATATCTGGTGTAACGGCCAATCTAGCCGTCTATTCGGCTTTCACAGAGCCTGGGGATACCATGATCTGCTTATCCATACCAAATGGAGGTCACATTAGTTATGGTAAGAAGGAGCTTAGTGGAACTGCTGGGCTTGTTCATGGTTTGAAGGTTGAGTATTTCCCATTTGATGATGAGGAGATGAATATTGATGTTGATAAGACTAAGAGGAAGATTGAGAGGTTGGTTAAGGAGGGTGTTAAACTTAAATTGGCAATGTTTGGTGCAAGTGTATTCCTATTCCCACATCCAGTGAAGGAGTTAAGTGATTTCATGAAGTCCATGGGCATGATAGTGGCTTATGATGCTGCACATGTGGCTGGACTCATAGCTGGGAAATGCTTCCAAGATCCATTGAGGGAGGGTGCAGATGTAGTTACGATGAGTACACATAAAACCCTCCCAGGACCTCAGAGGGGTGCAATACTCTCATGGAATAAGTATGCTGATGCCATAAAGAAGGCAGTTTTCCCAGGAGTTACATCCAATCATCATCTACATACATTGGCTGGGTTATGTGTAGCTTTATGTGAAATGAAGGCCTTCGGTAGAGAGTATGCAAATCAGATAATAAGGAATGCTAAAGCACTTGCACAAGCATTATGGAATGAAGGGTTCAAGGTTGTGGCTGAGAAGAAGGGGTTCACGGAATCCCACACAATACTAATAGATGTTTCAGATCATGGTGGCGGGTTACATGCTGAGAAAGCGTTGGAGGATGCACATATAATAGTCAATAGAAATCTACTTCCATGGGATCTCAAAATGGGGAGGCATTTCACTAATCCTGGTGGCATACGTATAGGTACGAGTGAGGTAACTAGGCTAGGTATGAAGGAGGATGATATGAGCGAAATAGCATCATTCATGAAGAGGGTTATCATAAACCGTGAAGATCCAAAAGTTGTAGCTAAGGATGTCGCTGAATTTAGGAAGAGATTTAATGAGATAAAGTATTGCTTCGAGAGTGCAAAGGAAGCTTACGCCTATATACGCATAAAGTAACATTAGTACAGTAAGAACTCATCATAACCCTCCAATCAAATCATATAACAACCCTTAATTTTAAATGGAAAAAAGTGAGTTTAGAGTTTAGGTGGTTAAAGCCATTTTTAGCATTGTTGGATTTATTTCTCCAGCACTAAATATGTTTCCAGTTTTCACATTGTTTACTGTTATCGTTGCTGGTGAGAATTCCCCTAAATCTATATTGTAGAAGCTGTAGTTTGCCTCCTTAAATATTTCCATGAATGTTTTGTAGTATTTGTTGGAGCTTGATGATGGAACTCTGCTAATAATGTTCTTTAAATATTCTTCGTCATCGCAATTGACAATGTAGAATGTGGATCCAGCATATCTTATAACATCGTTAACTATTCCCATGGCTTTAATCATGTTTGGATGTACTGGGGCTATTGGTGAACATCCAGATCCGAATATTATGTTCTTCGGATCGAATCCAAGTAATGTGAGTTTATGTATTCCAACTTCCACTATCCTTCCAGCTATCTGGACTGAGCCTGCTATACTCGTTGTTGGTGTTATGATGGCATAAACGTTTTCCGCTTTAACTTTACACTTTTCAGCTATATCCATTAAAACGGCATCTGGCGGTAGTTTTGGAGCTTCAATCACAATTACCGCTACATCTGCAGTTTCACCATACCCTATCTTCTCATATATCTGTTTTGGGTTTAGAATTTGATATCCAATTTTCTCATAGAAATCCTTCTTTAAAGCTACAGCCTTCGGTAGTGGTCTTTCAAGGGCTAATGCCCTTGCAGGTCCAGACCCCAATCCATAATATCCTTCTATGCATATCTCCCAATCTGCAAGTTGAGATCCCATTGTGGTTATTGAAGGGTAGTCTGTGGATACATGTATGGCTGGCAATGTTAACTGTCCATAATTCATGCTTGTTATTGATATGTTGGCTAAATCTGCTAAGCAAATTCTAGTCACATATAATCCAGCCATTAAACTACCCTTAACTTCAACTCCAGCATCTATTATTGTAGCTTTGCATGGAGCTCTATGCACCTTTACATTCAGTTCATCAGCCTTCTCAACCATTTCCATTACTATCTTTAAAGCTCTTTCATTCATATTCAATGTAATATCCATCCCCTCGATTTAAACGCTTTAAATAGTGGTAACCCAATTAATGTTGCTATAAATGCTTGTATCAGTCTTATCGCTGGATATGCAAATGGGCTTAATAAGAATAGTGTCCGCGTAGTTTTTAAGCTCAACCCATATATGCCATTATACACCTGTGGTGTAGCGAATAATGTTGTTCCAAGAGATGAATCAGTTTGATTCCCAATAAATGAAGCTATGAATAGGTATATGAACAGCTTTTTCGAATTAACACTTCCAGAACCTTCGAATTTAAAGATACCCTTCGAATATGCTCTCGCCAATGGGATTATCAATAGTAAAGCTATTATTTTATCGAAGGTGGCAGCTACACCAACATACCAATAATCAGTTAATGGTTGAACTACTGGCGTTAACCAGAATCCAATTATTATTGCGGCAAGTATTGCAAATGCTATTTTAAACTTGTTTCTAAACATTAATCCCACAATTAATGCATTTGATGCTGGGCATAGTATGAATGGTAAGCCGAAGGGGTTTGCTCCACTATAGAAGAATGCTATTAATGTACCTACAAAAGCTGCTAAAGCCCCCACAAATGGCCCTAATATGAGTCCAAATACAGATGCTATTGCTGCTTCCAATTGTATCTTTACCTGTGGTAATCCGATAACTGGGATTCCTGGAAGTCTTGATAGAATGAAGTATAGTGCTGCGAAGGATGCTGCGAGGGCTATATCTCTACTCTTCATCTAGTTTCCACCTTTACACTGCTATTCCCTATTTTACACTGAATATATAAAGGTTTCCCATGGAAGATGAGAAATAAAAGTATGTGTATTAAGAGGTTATTGGTGATTTCGTGGAGTATTGGCCTTACATAATTCCACTACCATACAAATCAGTTTTACAGTATCGTACACTCACTTCCATATTCAGTTCTGAAGTTGCTTTAGACATACTTAGAAATATAAATTTGGATGGGAAAACTTATCAAAGGGATTTAATTAGAAAGCTCTCCCAACACTCAAACAAGTCTATCATCAAGTATTTGAAAACATTTGTTGAATTAGAGATATTGGAGGAAGATGTGGAGAAGGTTTTGGTTGATGGTAAATCCATGTGGGTTAAATGGTATAAACCAACGTTTCTGGGGAGATGGTTCATATTGCTGGTTAAACCGAGGGAAATGCTTTCACCAATGGATATAAAGAATGCCCTTGAAGATCTACTAAAATTGTATGCCAAAAGTATAGTTAAA
The DNA here is from genome assembly GCF_024707025.1 of Candidatus Culexarchaeum yellowstonense. NCBI lineage: Archaea > Thermoproteati > Candidatus Culexarchaeota > Candidatus Culexarchaeia > Candidatus Culexarchaeles > Candidatus Culexarchaeaceae > Candidatus Culexarchaeum > Candidatus Culexarchaeum yellowstonense. Next base: position 6,357 of record NZ_JANGFQ010000004.1, on the reverse strand, counting down.
TTATGTTCAACATTCAATTTAGATGTGGAGTACTTCAGAAGGGTTTTCAATGAAGCTTTAGAGAAATGATTCTTGCGAATCTAGAAAAATGTGATCTCCCCTAATTAATCTCTTTTATGTATGAGGATGTATTCCTTCGCTTTCTTCCCAATCTCCATAGCCTCATCTATGGATAAGTGGACTTCTGGAATTCCACTTGAACTTGTGGCTTCAATTACCGCTAGGTCTGCCCCCTCAGCGAATTCCACCAATCTTTTGCAGTATCCCGTATCGCCACTTATAACTATCCTTTGATTTCCATACCTTATTGAGTATCCCACTGCTGGTATTGGCTCTAAGATTCCAGCATGCCTAATAGACCCCCTATGTATTACTTGAAATGCTTGGATGCTCATGCTCCCAACATTTACCTCTTCTCCATCCATGACTTCTCTTAAAATCACCTTATATGGCATTGTCTTCCCATATATCCCTAGAAAATCATGGACAACAGTTCTTACTTCACTGCAACCCTTTGGTGAAATTATGGTTAAATCCTTCCCCCTCCCGAGCATTCTGAGGAATCCAAGTATACTCCATAATCCACCCATGTGATCGTAATGTCCATGTGTTATGGCTATAGCCTCCAACCTATTGAAGTCGTATTTGTTTTCAAGTAAATCTCTTAAGACACCATCACCAACATCTACTAATAGGTCGCATTCATTTGTGGATACCAGTATCTGAGTGGCTACTCCAGCTTTAGAGTATAAAACTTTCAAACTCCAGTTTTCACCTTGCCACGAATTCTTCAAATGTAAACACCCGGGTTACATTTGTTCTTCATTTACTTATATTTGGTTTGTTTAATCTCAGCATTTTCAATCCTGTTTGGGATGGTTTTAGGTGCATGGGTTTGCCTTCTGGATTTATGTAAAATATGGGGGTTTAAATGTCTCCATTATTTATGTTCAATTTTACTCAATTGTTTTATTATATCCATATATTCTTGGTTTATTTTTGAGTATCTTTTCATAAGTACTTCCCTTGCCGCTTTCCAGTTTATGGCAACTTCATTTAGTCTCCTCCTAACCATTTTGTTAACATACTCTTTCATTTTATCTTCACGTTTAACTTTTCCATCAATCCAGCTTACGGATATAAGTCCCTCATTTTTCAAGTGTCTTAATGCTCTGTATACTTGTTTTGGATCTACCTGTTCTCCTAATTCATCCTCTAATTCCTCTATGAGTGTGTTTATTGGTATTTCCCTTTCTTCATGTAGGCATATTGTTGCTATTAAGTTTTGAGTTATCTTCTGGATGTTCTCGTAGTAAATTTTTGCTATTCTTCTACGGTATTGGAATTGTTCTAAGTATTTATCATACCTCTTATAGAATACCCTCTTTATTGCTTCTGCTAGGGATATATAGGTTAACAGTATTAGTGCCAATGCCATGTAGAATTGTGGTGGTGGTTGTACGAATTTGAAGTATCCACCTATGGGTGTTAATGGCAATATTAGTGCTGATGCAACTATTGCTAAATTGTTTATTAGTAGGTATCTGCTTGGAATACTCTTCCAGAATGGTCTCTTGGTTCTTATGGAGAATATTACTAGCGTTTGTGATGTTAGTGATTCCATGAACCATGCTGTTTGGAATAGTGCTTCTGAAGCTTTGAATATGAATAGCATTGTGAAGAATGTTATGAAGTCGAATAGTGAACTTACTGGCCCTAGGTATAGCATGAAGGCTCTAATGAATTTCATGTTCCACCTTTTAGGTTTCTCTATGTATTCTGGATCAACATTATCTGTTGGTAAAGCTGTTTGGGATATATCGTAGAGTAGGTTGTTGAGCAGTATCTGTATTGGTAGCATTGGTAAGAATGGTAGGAATATTGATCCTATGGCTACGCTGAGCATATTTCCAAAGTTTGAGCTTATCCCCATCATAATGTATTTCATGGTGTTCCCAAAGGTCTTCCTACCTTCCATTACACCTCTATACAGTACTGTTAAATCGTTCTTCAGTAGTATTATGTCTGCAGCTTCCTTTGCAACGTCCACAGCATTATCCACCGATATCCCTACATCTGCAGCCTTTATTGGTGGTGCATCATTTATTCCATCCCCGAGGAATCCAACCACATGCCCATTATCCCTTAAGGCTTTAATTATCCTCTCCTTTTGCACTGGTGTTAACCTACAGAATAGATTTGCTTCTTCAACTATTCTCGATAATGCTTCATCACTCATTTGAGCTATCTCTCTACCTGTAACAACCCCCTTAATTTCAAGACCCAGATATCTACATACATTTTTCGTTACAAGTTCATTGTCTCCCGTTAGTATTTTTATTTCTATACCAGCTTCCCTCAATAGCTTTATTGATTCCCTTGCAGTTTCCTTTGGTGGGTCTATGAATGCTATGAATCCTAGGAATATCATTTCCCTTTCATCTTCAGCTGAATACGCTTTCTTCTCATAATCAATTTGCTTGTAAGCTACTCCTAATACTCTAAACCCCCTTTCACTTAGTTCAAGGTATTTCTGCTCAATTCTCCCTCTAACTTCATCAGTCATTTCCATAATTGAATTCTTGTTTTCGTATTTTGTGCATATTTTCATGATCTCTTCTGGTGCGCCTTTGGTTATCATTAATGTTCTCCCATTGTTTTCCACTATTATGGATAGGCGTTTACGGATGGAATCGAAGGGTATTTCATCTATTTTCCTATACCCCTTAGCATCTATCTCCCTATAGCTTAGTATTGCATTGTCCAGTGGGCTTTTCAACCCAGTTTGGTAGTAGCTGTTTAGGTATGAGTAGAGTAATACTTTCTCATCATCTTCCCCATCTATGTTTATGTAGAGTATGAGTTTAACCTTATTTTCTGTGAGGGTTCCAGTTTTATCTGTGCATAGTATATCCATGCTTCCAAAGTCTTGTATTGAAACTAGTTTCTTCACGATTACCCCATGCTTGGACATTAGTATTGCTCCCTTGGAGAGGTTTATGCTTATTATCATTGGAAGTAATTCTGGTGTTAAGCCCACTGCCAGTGAAACTGCGAATAATAGTGATTCTACTACGTCACGTTTGTAGAATGCATTTATGAAGAATACAAATATTGTGAGTAGGAATGTCAATTCCATTATCATATAGCCGAAGTATCTTACTCCCCTCTCAAACTCCACCTCCCTCCCCCTTAATGTAAGTCCCCTTGCTATTTTCCCATACTCTGTACTGGTTCCAGTTCTAACCACTACAGCTGTTGCACTCCCACTAACTATTGATGTTCCCATGAATAGGTAATTGCTCCAATCAATTATGTCTGGGCTGTATGTTTTTAATGGCTCCCCATTCTTCTCCACGGGATAAGATTCTCCAGTTAATGCTGATTGATCTACGAATAGATCCTTTGCACTTATTATCCTAGCATCTGCTGGAACTATGTCTCCAGCTGAAAGTAGGATTATGTCTCCTGGAACTAGCTCTGACGTTTTCACTTCGCTTTTCACTCCATTTCTAATGACGGTGGCTGTTATTGCAACTCTTTCCCTAAGTTTCTCAACAGCCTTTTCAGCTTTATGTTCCTGATAGAAGTCTAGGGTTGTGCTCATGAGTATTATGGAGGTTATTATAATTGCACTGCTCATCTCTCCAGTCAATCCAGATATTAACGTTGCAAATAGCAATATTATTACTAGTGGATTTTTGAAGTGTGATAGAAATTCTATTATAATTCTCCTCTTCTTCCTCACTTCCAATTCATTATACCCATAAATGTTTAAACGTCTATCAACTTCACTGGGGCTGAGACCATTCATGGAGGTTCCTAGACGTTGAAGGACTTCGTCTGCAGGTAGGAGTAGTATTTCATCAATGCTTATGGAGGGTGCGCTAAGCCCCTCCTCATTTCCACCATTATTTCTGTAATTCCCTGGCATGTTATCATCTTCCTTACAACTCTCTCCTAAACAACAAATATTCATAATATTTTATATTTTTTATATATTTATTGTGAGTAGCGCTATTTGTGCTGGTATTATGCCCATGAGTATTAGTGGAATTATGTAGTTGGCTACTTCTATTCTCTTAATTATGCTATTCATAACGTCTTCTCCAACCATCTTCACCCTCACATTTACCGTTCCACTCATCAACTTCATTTTCTTAGAATTCCCCCTTGCTTCCCTTATAACACTTTTAACAGTCTCTATTATTTCATCGTAATCCTTTCTATTGAAATTTATTCCAACTGGATTTGCTGCTTCTCTAGGTCCAACGGTTTCATGCGTATCTGTTGTGGCTATTATTGGGTGGTATCCCTCACTCCTTACGATTTCGCTTATCGCATCCCTTAGCTCTGGTATCATATTGTTGGAGTCGAAGGATATGTATGCTGCTCCCCCTATCGTCACAGCTCTTATCCCCCCACTTCCAATGCTACCCCTCTTTATGCTTCTACTTGAGTATCCCACGTATACCTCTTCTTCCCCTTCGCTTTGTATGGCTTCTTCAACTGCTTTTAGTAATGCCTCTACTAGTTTATCCTCCTCCTTTGAGAATGGCTTCACCTTGACGGCTTGTTTTCCAGGGGTCAGTGAGTCATGTCTATCAATCACTATTGCTTTCACATTCATACCCTTTGCATTTAATATTTCATTTAATCTCTTCTCAGTGGTGTTTGGTATATCTTCGAAGCTTTCAAACTCCCTCCCACTCACCGTTGTCAATACTATTTTTCCAAATTTCTGTGCTGTTATTTCATATTCACCATCATTTCTCACCACAAGCTTTCCACACTTGCATTCTTCAACTCCACTTATGCATCTCTCCACTCCAGCTATAACCTTCTCTACTTCTTCTTGTGATGGTATGTCTTCGGAGTGTGTGCTTGCTGCTCTTAGGAATACTGGTTTAAACCCCCTTTCTTCAAGTATCTTCATTATTTTTGCTGGTGCATTGGAGCTTCCAGCTATTAGGGGTCCTGGATGGAAGTTTGCTGTTATCAGAGTTATATTCTCGGCCTTTATTGTTGATATTTGAACTTCCCCTTCCGGTGATAGTTTCTCAAGAACCTCCTCCAGAGGTTTTGGGTTTCCATCTATTAGTAGGTGTGTTGCAGGTTTTATTATGTCTTCACCTATGAACATGATTCTCTTAATAACCTCCCTCGTTAGTAATATTGATATTATGGCTGTTGATACTGCCGTTAACGTTGTTAATCCCCCATGGATCGATGGTATTATTGGCGATGCCATGAACACATATTTAGCAATCTTGTTATCCATTATCATGGCTACAAGTCCCGCTAGGTACATGGATGTGTATAATAGGGCATATGCATATCTTTCAAGCCCTATGGGCATCAATATCACTTGAGCTATGAGTTGTGGTGCAATTATTATAATTGATGCCCAAAGTGATCTCCTCACATTCATGAAGCTACTCGATTTATTAGCTGACAAAGTCATCAATGCTATTGACGCTGTGAATAATGCTGGCTTGATGAAGTCTTTTGCATATATTAAGTTTACCCCCCACATCAATGTGAGCATCACAGTAACTATTGCTATAGCAGTCTTCATGGATCCCAGTGAAAAAACCAGCTTAGCCCTCTCCTCAATAGTTTCATGTTTAATGTTCAATCCCCTTGCCCCCTAACTCAACATTTAAGAGCCATACCCCTCAGCTAAAATTATAATTAACTGTGTACATACCCCTAATATACTTCTATCCACATCACATATACCTTTCCCTAATAATTTAACTCAAATAATGATAAATTTTAATTACATGATGATTGGATAATATTCTTCATGCAAATTTTACATGTGAGAAACGTTGAGTTGCGTCGGCTTAGAAGGCGCTTCCTCTATCTTAGACTTCTTCAAAGAATCCTTCTCCTAATTGCATTGATACTATTGTTAATGAATCTTTTCATTCATAGTTGGGAGGTAAGAGTGTTCTCAATGGTTATACTTATTGTTTGGGCTATTACCTCAATAATCATTTTATACTATATGATTCGGGTGAGGAGGATTAGGCGTTCATATGCTACCAATCACATTTCATGAAAACTTTTAAAAGGTTTCTAAACATTAATATCTAGGTTGGTGTGTTTGGTTGGAATTGTAAATGAGCGTCGAGTTAAGCCGAAGGTTGACCCTGCCCTCGTCAGTAAAGTTAGAGCTATAGAGGATAAGTGGATGGATAGATGGATTAATAATGGAATTTTTAAAGCTGAGCCAGACCCATCAAAACCAAAGTTCTTTGTAACTTTCCCATATCCATACATCAATGGCCTTATACATCTCGGTGGAGCCTTCACCATACTTAGAGTTGACATTACTGCTAGGTATAAGAG
>NZ_JANGFQ010000003.1:0-52267 GCF_024707025.1 Candidatus Culexarchaeum yellowstonense | reverse complement strand
TACAGGGGGCAAAAATAGTTGTTGCAGTAAATAAGGATGCAGAAGCTCCAATGATAAAATCCGCTGATTATGGTGTGGTCGCAGACCTCTACGAATTCATACCAAAACTCATAGAGAAACTTAAAGCTACTAGTGTAAAGTAAAATTCAAACCTTATTTTTAAATATTCCATGAAATACTGTATTCGTGGTTGAGTGGAATGGTTAAAGTTGGAGTCTACGTATGCCACTGCGGTAAGAATATTGCCGGAGTAATCGATGTCAAGAGGGTTGTGGAGGAAATTAGGAAATTGAATGAAGTTTCAGTGGCTAAAGATTACATGTTCATGTGCTCTAAGACAGGTCAACAATTAATAATTGATGATATAAAGGCTGGAAGGGTGGATAGGGTTGTTGTGGCAGCATGCTCACCAACAATGCATGAAGAAACATTCATGAGGGCATTGGAGGAAGCAGGACTTAACAGATTCATGTTTGAAATGGCAAACATTAGGGAGCAATGCTCATGGGTTCACTACAACGATCCAGAAGCTGCAACTGAGAAGGCAATAGACATAGTTAAGGCGGCTGTGAAGAGGGTTTCAAAATATGAGCCATTTGAAAGGGGGAAACTACCCGTAGTTAAGAGGGCTTTAGTTATAGGTGGGGGAATAGCTGGAATTAGAGCCGCACTGGACATAGCTGATGCAGGTATAGAAGTATACTTGGTGGAGAAGTCTCCATCCATAGGGGGTAAGATGGCGCAATTGGATAAAACATTCCCCACACTGGACTGCTCACTATGCATACTCACACCACTAATGAATGAAGTTTCAAAGCATAGAAACATAAAATTACTAACAAACTCGGAGGTTGTGGATGTTGGGGGGCGGGTTGGATCATTCCAAGTGAAAATCAAGAGGAAGGCAAGATACGTTGACGTTGAAAAATGTGTTGCATGTGGAATGTGTAGTGAGAAGTGCCCAGTGAGCGGAATACCAGATGAGTACAATTGTGGTTTGAGTGTTAGGAGGGCGATATATAAGCCATACCCTCAAGCCATACCAAATGCATACATAATAGATTCGAACCATTGCTTAAAGATAACTAGGGGGATATGTGGAGTGTGTGAGAGAGTCTGCCCAGCTAAAGCCATAAACTTCAATGATAAAGATGTGGAAATGGAAGTGGAAGTTGGGGCAATAATTATTGCAACTGGATATGAACTTATGAATCCAAAGGAGCTTGTGGAGTATGGTTATGGGAAGTTTAGGGATGTTGTAACTGGATTGGAATTCGAGAGAATATATTCGGCGGAGGGGCCGACCAAGGGGAAGATAGTTAAGTTGAGTGATGGTAAAGAGCCCAGGGAAGTAGCAATAGTATTATGTGTAGGATCTAGGGATGAGAGGCATCTACCATACTGTTGTAATGTGGGATGCATGGCTGGATTGAAACATGCATACTACATTGCATCATCAAACCCTGAAATAAAGACATACATATTCTACACTGACATAAGAACATATGGTAAGGGATATGAGGAATTCTATAGGAGAATTAGGGAATTGGGCAATGTACACTTCATTAGGGGGAAACCCATGGAAGTTAGATTTGAAGATGGAAAATTGACATTCGAAGTTTTCAACATGAATTTGAATGAATTATATAAGTTTAGGGTTGACATGATTATACTTGAAACTGGACTCATACCAAACCCATCCTCCATAGACCTTGCATCTAAACTTAAGATTCCAAGAGGTGTTGATGGATTCCTCTTAGAGGCACATCCAAAACTGAGACCTGTAAGTGCACCATCACGTGGAATATACATATGTGGATGTGCACAGGGATTGAAGGATATACCATCAAGTATAGCTCAAGCATCCGCAGCAGCTACCGAAGCAATAAAATTGCTAATTAGAGGTGAAGCTGAAGCTGAACCATACATTGCAGAGGTTGATGAGAGTAAATGTAGTGGATGCGGAATATGTGCATCGGCATGCCCATATAAAGCAATAAAAATGAATGTTGAGAAGAAAGTGGCTGAAGTAAATGTTGGAGCATGTATGGGATGTGGAATTTGCGCATCTGCATGCCCATCAAAAGCCATAAAACAGAGGAGATTCACAGATGAATCGATAATTGCAGCAATAGATGCCATACTAGCCAAATGAAGAGAGTTAAATTCCAAATCTACCTATAAGCAAATTGACTGGAGACTTATTTAAATTGAGAGCCACATCCCTTGGACTTAAACCAATAGCCAACCCAAGCAACTGCGTATAGTATAGTACTGGAACATCCCCCTTAAACCCTGAAACCTTACATGCCTCCTCATAATTCTTATCCATCATTACACCACCATGAGGACACGCTATTACAATGCCATCAGTTTTCGATGCAAGTTTAAGTCTACTCCCAGCCAAAGTCAATCCCGTATTGGCATTAGTGTTGTATATTGACCATCCACAACAATCTAAGCATAACTCAGCATCAGCTCCAAGAATTTTAACGAGATCCATAAGCATATGTGGCTCATGGGAATCGTCGGGGCGACCAATATCATTAGGCCTAAAATAGAGGCATCCTGGATGTATTGAGAATTTGAAGCCCTTAAACCCCCTCTTAACGTTACTCCTCAATTTCTCAAGCCCAATATCCTCATATAGCAATTGAATTATGTGTTTGAAATTTAAATCACCCTTATACTTCAACCCCTCCCTTGCAAGTAAACTGTTAACCCAAGACCTCAAAGCTTCATCTTCATCGAGAAGCTTCTTCACATATGTTAATGATGCATGACACCAATTGCAGAGGAGTATGCATGGCTTACCATAACTCTCAAGAACAGACATCAATCTTGCTGACAGATATACCCAACCATAGGAGTTAACACTCCTCAGTGGCAGACCGCAACAATTAACATTTTCAGCATAACTGAAATCCACATTTAAACTCTTCAATACATTTACAGCTGAAAGCTCATATTGATACTGATCGGTGGAGCTTAAACAGCCTGGGTAAAGTATGTATCTCAATGCTATACACCCCTCTGAAATGCATCCATACAATTGGCTTGAAATACATCCACATTCTTGGGGCCACTAAGTTGTGGTAGGCTGAGCTTCAATCGATCATATGTTAAACCATCAGAACCCACAACTCCAATAGCATCTTGTATAAACCCGGATTCCAAAACCTTTGAAAGCATATTTGAATATGCATCTGGAACACTTCCACCCTCAATTATACTGAGATTCCTAAGTACAATGAATATCTCAGATGGATTAACCTTCTGTGGACATGCATCCCTACACTTCTGACATTGAGTGCAAGCCCAAATAACATCAGACTTCAAAAGTTCAGGTACTAAGCCAAGTCTAACCATATCCACAACCCTATGTGGGAAATTCTCCATCAAAACCATAACAGTGCAACCGCTAGTGCATTTACCACACTGTAAACATGCATATGGATCCACGATTGAGGGGAAATTTTTGAGCCTCTTAACAAGCTCAACATTAGCCTTCTCAGATAAAACAGTCACATCAGCCCACAAGCCAGATTACCCCAAACCAGTTTAATAATGAAGTATATTTAAGGTTGATTATTGCTAAATCCAAGCCAATGGATCTACAAATCCAAGTAGATAGGCTATGAAATATGCAAACATGTTAATCATCAATAACAAACTCACAATACCTCCAAAATCCAATTTACCCCTAAGAAGAGTGTACCCATACAATGGAACTTCCACCAATAAATTGGAACCTATGTACAACGCTATGAATAAACCTAGATATCCAAGTAAACTTGAAAAGTATAGGTAAATTAGAGCATACCTAAAATATGTGGATACAACATTCATAACTATAAATAGGAAGCTGGAAGAAGCTAAAGACAATATCAAAACACCAACTACGAATTTAAAGTTCCTTGCAAGCTTCCCAAGGAAGAATTGTAGAGAAAGCTCTTTAACAATCAAATTCAATATGAATATGTACATGAACTTATACAGCAAGCCAAGATAATCCAAATTGGATCACAAAATATATGTTTTTAAATGTGAATATGAAGCTTATGTTTTAAATCTGAAAGCTATGAATCCTTCACCATCCCATACTGGTATCACATCAAAAACATCTACAGCACCACAATACTCAACATCCTGATTAAAGCCCAACCTAATTAAATTCCTACCAGAAGATGTCAATTTCAAGAATTGGGAAAAATCATTTGTAGGGGGTTTATCTATGGATCCCAAAATCATATCACGTAAAACCTCAGCACACAACAAATCCTCAGAACAAGGAGACCCATACCTACCAGCACAAGCCAAAACAACATCCAAACCATATTTCAATGATAAATGCCTAATATAATTGCATACTGAAGAAATGTTTAGGAAGCATGCTAAAACCATGTGCTCAGCATCCCTAAGAGAATCAACAATCCTAGCACAATTACTACTCGTAAAAGATATATATTTCCCAAAAACGGATTCACGGGAAAACTCCCTTGGAGAATTACCTAAATGGAACCCCTCAATCCTCAAACCACCACGCTCACCAGCCAAAATGCAATTTGGCGTTCTCCTATGGAAATTAATGGCATCCTCAACCTCCCTAAAAACGTAAACTTTCAAAGCACCATTAGCCAAAGCCGTAGTTATAGTTGAAGATGCCCTCAAAACATCAATTACAACTACAACCCTATCTTTAACGGGAATGCTGTAGTGATCACCAATACCAAAACATATTTCAACCTTAACCATACAATAAACTAAACTATAGGTCTAATATAAAAGTTAAAAAAAGTTGTTATTTTACGTTTATGGCCATGGAATTATCTTAAACACTTGCAGTAGGTACTGAACTCTCCCTGCAAGCATTGTCATCCTGAATTGGACAGTATTGCCATAATATGCTCCAAGACCTACCAGCAGTATATATCTACCGAGCTTCGTTGGATAGAAGTACCATCCAGTATGCTCAACTGTGAATGTAAAGTATGATATCACTAGAAGGGTTCCAAGACATATCCATGCAAAGTTGAACCAATCCAATGCAGTTGCAGTTGCACCAGGAGGAGTTATAGACCCCCTAATTTGAGCTATTATATTTGCTGTAAGTGCACCTCTAATGGTAACTCCGAAACCTAAACCCATTAGGAACATTACAGTATACCTACTTATCCACCTAACACTCTTAAATGGCAATGTGAGAAGCATCAACCCCAATATTACGCCTACAATGTAGATGTACTGGCCACTGGCTATACGCAATATTATCTGCTTATATATCTGTGTTGTTGAAATAGTTAATGCAACTGCGAATGCGCTTCCAACATACAGATACTCTGCAAACCTGTAGACCTTAGTCTCCTTATAGAGGATGTAGCTGTATATTGCCAGTGTGAGGAAGGCTCCAACCCAAGCTCCAATTATTCCATCAATTGTTGAGGGGTATGGCATTACCTTCCACCTCCCTTACGTCTAGTCATGAAGTAGCTTATATTGGCGAAGATTATCGCTATTATCACTAGTAGATGTGATATGTTTAATGCATCTAAGCTTGTCGTCGCTTCACCAAGTTGGCCAATGAGCTTCTCATACTCAGCTGCACCCCTAATACCTTTAAGTGCACCCACAGCTAAACCTGCTTGATAATATGGTATGAATGTTGAATAGTTCATGGCTATGCCGATCTCAGCCACGGCAGTTCCATACCTCATCCTCCACTGCCTAACATAGTAATCTCCATAATCACCAGTCGTGGAGTCAACTACAAGCTTGATATCCTTAGCTGAATTCACATTCTTCATTAGAGGTATCTGATCTATTGGTGTTCCATACTTATCAGTTCTGAGAACATTACGTATATTATCAGCCAACTGAGCCACGGTAGTCTCGCCACCAGCAATGTATCCAAAGTAAACCCAGTCAACACCATATTTGTAGTCTCCAGGCCCTGCAGGCTGACCTGGACCCTTAAGTTGTGGAATTCTCGCCATAACGGCCTCCATGGTTAAATCACAATCGGTGTATCCAACACACCAATAAATTATCTTTACACCACGCTGTATGAGATGCTTAGATACAGCAACAAAGCCGGGTAAGCATTCAGACCATGCAGAAACGCCGAACTCTATTGCCATAACAACTACATCGTTAGGGCCAAGGGTGTTAATGTAATTGTAGAGTGCATAACTGGTTTCAGCTATGGATACTGGTAAACCTAGGGGTTTGATGTATGGTATAGCCAGAGATATGAACAGTACCCAGTATAGGATCCTCTTGTCTATGGCTCCAAGCTTCTCCCAAATAGTTTGAGTTCCACCCATTTTCATCCACCTCCAGTACCAAGGGTTGTGACCCTCTTCTCAGCGCCTACGGCAACCCGTAATCCAAAGTACACTATTCCAAGTGCAGCTGTAATGTTTAATGCACGCATACCAGGAGTTTGACCAGTCATTTGAAGCCAATTGTTTATATCTGGAATCTTATTCCATATTAGCTCTCCTATTGGTGCATTCCCAAGCATTACGAGGCATCCTGCAACTAGGAGTATTGTAGCTTCAAGGCTTCTAGCTCTGAAAGCCCTATAGGCGGCTGAGAATATGTAGAATCCTGTGGTGGCGTAGAGTGCTGCTCCAAGAGGTGTGTAAACCCAGTTGAATGGCCAAGTATATATTGGATTTGTGATTGAGGGGTTGGCAATTTCTGGTAGTGCCGCTAGGAATGGTATCAAACATGATGCGAACATTACTATGCTGAAGTACCATACTCCAGGAGTTCTACGCTGAATATTGTATATGTGTACTCTAGCAGCTGTCAAGAAGCCTAGCCATGTGGCGAAGTAGCTTATGTGGGTTGCGAAGGTCTGTAACCATGTAACCCAATCTATCACTGTGGGAACGTTGAAGAAGTATCCGAATAGTGTTAAGCCCATAACTACACCTGCAATGAACATGAATATTTCAGGTCTCCTCCAAACTGCACCCATACCCTCCTCACCACCTCAAAAAGCTACTTATAATATTAATTCCTAGGGGCTCTAGTATGAATCCCAAGATTAGCAGTGCCATTAATATGAACTTTATCCAATCCTCACCGGCAATTGTTGCTATTTGATACGGGTCCTTTGAGAGATACGCGCTTGCAGCGTAAATCTCCTCCCCTATCAAAACGTAATCGCATACTGCAATTATGAATGGTAGCTGATGAGTATTTGCAGTCCCACCAATACTCATAGCTCCAACGAAGTTTGCAGCTTCACCAATAACCACAGACTCATAGTATAATCCTCCAATCATGAAGAATGCTGCTGGACGTAAACGTTGAAGATGCCCAAGAATTCCAGTAACCATTGGTGATTGTCCTGGGAAGTAGTTTATCATTTTTGGATCATACTTTTCAGGCTTCCCTTGCTTCAAATATGCAAGTCTAAGTGTTTCATCCATTAATGGTATGGCATCACCTTGACATAGATCAACAATCAACGGCACATCATATCTTGCACACCCCTCAGCCACATAGCTCAATATGGTTATTGAAGCCACCATTTGAGGCCCCTGCTCAGAATCGAGGCTTCCAGTAAGGCCTGGAGTGTATAGTGCTGGTTTACCCATTTCAGCAGCCCTTCCAATGGCTTCATCTATGGCATCCATTGCTGGTAGACGCCTCATCTTTGGAGGTCTACCCATTCTTGCGAGTCTCAAACCAAGGTAGAAGAATACCACTAGCAGTATTAATATCACTAGGCTGCTTCCACGCCCTGCAAATAGTATTTGCCCAGCAAATGTTGGGTTCAACAATTTATCCCTCCATAACGTTTTCCAAGTTTTTTGGAAACGAGCCTATACTATATAGGTGTAGAGGATTTAAAAAGTTTATGCAATATTTGTAACTAATATCTCTAAAAAATTTGAAAAATGATGATTTAGGTTATGGTGGTTTAAGCCCTAACATATTCACTTCCAAGGAGGTCTCTGGCTATAATGTATTTCATTATGTTCTGAGCTCCCTCAGCACCTATGGCATATGAGAATGTGCCGAGCCAAGCTCTATATACTGGGCATTCCTTGGTATATGCGAAAGCCCCATACCATTTCATAACTTCCTCAGCTAAATCCGCAACTGCCAGTGGAGCCCACATCTTAGCTAAAGCAACTGGAACATTTAAATCCCTTGGATTCACGGTTGGATCCTTCTCCAAATAAACTTTATCCGCAAGTCTTGCAGCTCTATAAACGAAGTATCTTGCAGCTTCATACTTTGCATATAGTTCGGCGAATGGGAAGCTTACACCTTGAAATGATGATATATATCTCCCCTCAAATAGCTTCCTCTGCTTAAACCATTCAGCAGCCCTCTCCAAAAGCCACTTCATTGCACCAACACATGCAGCTGAAACCAGTATTCTAGCTAAGTTGAACCCTTCCATCACATAATAGAACCCCCTATTCTCCTCGCCGAGGAGGTATTTGGCGTCAAGCTCAAAGTTCTCCAATATAAATCCTCCAGTGGTGAGGCCGTGCCTACCAATATCATGGTATATTGTTGGATGAAACCCTTTACCTAACACGCCATTCCTCCTAGCTAGGAAAGCGAAAGCCGATAACCCCCTATGACCAGGACCACCAGTCCTAGCCACTAGGAACCATCCTCCACCCCATGGAAGTTTCTGAACCTCTCCAACACCGCTGATGTAGGCTTTTTCACCATTGAATATGTACTTTGAACCCTCCTTCCTGGCCGTAGTCTTTATCCCAGCAATATCTGAGCCTCCCTGAGGCTCTGTTGTCGATATTCCAAAGAATGCCCTCCCCTTAGCCACCTCCGGTATTATCTCTTGACAAACCTCCTCACTGCCAAAAACCTGTAAAGCGAAGGGCCAACCATTATTTAGGAGTGTGTATACGGCAATGGCTACTGCTGGATCAGCATAAGCTATCTCCTCCGTGGCTATTGTAGCCATGGTGTATGTTCCATCCTGCCCCCCAAACTTCGAGCTACATGGAATTGCAAATAAGCCTTGCTCACCCATCTTAGAGTAGAGGTCTAATGGTATATTCATGGGATCCTTCGCAGCTTCCTCATCAACTTTAACCCAGACTGGCGCAATATACCTATCACAAAACTCCTTAACAACCCCCCTAAACATCTCCTCATCCTTACTGAAACTTAGAATAGTGTCCTTCGGGTAATTTATTGGTGGCACGCTCAATACAATCACCAAACAAATGTTAATGTATTAGTGTATAGATAAGATTATTGGATGTTGAGTTGAGTTTGGAAGGCTACATGGATGTAATAAGAGAGGCGAGAACAATATATGTTTATGGGGTATATGATGATGGAACGCCATACATTATACTGCATAGCGACAAAACCTTCAAGCCTAGAGTTAGAAGTGAAGGATTTGTAGCAATACATACAAAACCCCCAATTGTAATCATTGAAGTAATGCTCAAACAATATAGAGTTGAAGAGGAATTCAAGATTGCCATACTACCATCAAATAAGGAGATTAAGGAATTCCTGAAAGCCATTGTAGAGTCAGATAGAATCCTATTAAGCTTAGCATACAAAGAAGATTTCAGCGAAATTTATAAAATGGTGGCTGAGAAGGGGGTGTTGATTGAAGGGGATTATAATGCAGTAACATTTGAAATACCATTAGACAACGTGGAAGAATTAAAGCAATTGATGAGTGTAATAGACATAATTGATAAGGAGTTAATGAATAAACTTGAGGAATTAATTACGGAAAAACAGAAGAATGAGATAAAAGATTTAGGAATAAAACTCTAAGGAGTGGAGGGTACATGATAAAAATGGATTTAACAGAATTCCTAAAGGAAGTTGAAGAGATAAAGAGGGGACTTTACGAGAAGTATGAAGCAAAGGAGAAGATATACCTCAAAATTAGGGAAGCACAGAGACTATGTGGAGAAGCAATATCATTAATACAACAAGAAATGATGGAAGAAGCTAAAACAAAACTTACCTCAGCGGAAAAAATGATTGAGGGGGAATTGAGAAAACTAGAAGACAAAGAGGTTATGGAAGATTTAAGTGAAGCCTACACCACAATGCTACAAGAGTACGTTGAAGCAAAAGCACTACTTGAAATGGAAGAGGGGCATGGAATACCGAAGGCAAGCGATCTAAAAGTACCAGTAAAAGCATACATACTTGGACTAGCAGACTTAATTGGAGAATTGAAGAGGAGGACTATAACGAGCCTAATAAAGGGGGATGTGGAATCCGCGAAGATTAGAATGGACCTCATGAACAAAATATTCCAAGCATTAGAATCCCTAGAGTACCCTAGATCACTAGTTCCAGGATTGAGGAAGAAGCTCGATGAAATGAGGAAGAGCATAGAAGACTTGGAGAGGATAATGGCTACATCAATAATCTCCATGAAATTATATGAAGCACTACGTAATATTTACAGCCAGAAATACTTAAAAGCTAGTTAAACCAATTATCAAAGGAAAAGTGTGATGTAACCACATGATAAGAACCATAATCCTCGGGCAAGGGATGGTTGCAAATTACTTTGCAGTTGGATTGGAAAGGATAAAAGCTGGGGAGATACCACCATATGGAGTCCCACTGGCCAATGTAAAATTGAGGAGGAAGATAGAGGAAATAGAGATAGTGGGATCATACGATGTAGATGCAAAAAAGGTTGGGAAAACAATATATGAAGTGGCAAAGAAGGAAATAGGAGAAGTATCACCAATACCTGAGAAATTGAAGGAAGTAGAAGTTAGGGAGGGGGTGCATTTAAGAAGCTTAAATGGAGTTTTAAGTGGAGTCTTGGGATTGGAGAGGAAGATGACCTTAAAGGATGCCGTAAATATTATTGTTGATCAATGGAGGGAGATGAGTCCAGACGTAATAGTAAACATAATAACAACGGAAAACGCGAAACCACTCAACGATATAAGCGAATTGGAAGAGAGGATTAATGGAAATGATGTTGAAAAATTAGCGGCAACACAAGTATATGCATACGCCACTTTGAAGTATAGGGAGGAAACTAGGCGTAAAGTGGCATTCGTAAATGCCATACCAACACCAGTAGCCAACGATGAAAACATTGTTAAAATGTATGAGAAAAATGGCTTACCACTATTTGGGGATGATGGAGCTACTGGTGCAACACCATTAACCGCAGATTTATTGGAGCATATGGCCACTAGGAATAGGAAGGTTGAATTCATAGTTCAATTCAACATAGCTGGAAACACAGACTTCCTAGCATTAACACTACCAGAGAGGAATTTGATGAAGGAAGTTACGAAGAGTAGCATGATAAAAGATATACTTGGATATGATGTCCCACACTATATAAAGCCCACAGGATACCTAGAGCCTCTGGGGGATAGGAAGCTTGTAGCAATGCATATGGAATACTACACATTCAACAATTTGAAGGATGAAATATACATTAATGTTAGGATGAATGATAGCCCAGCACTGGCGGGGTTACTAGTGGATCTAGTTAGGATTGGGAGGATATGCATAGATAGAGGTATTTGTGGAGCAGTATACCCAGTAAACTTATTCTACATGAAAATGCCTGGACCACCAGGATCAAAATCCATATCGAAGATATTGGCATTCCAAAAACTTAAAGAGTGGCTTAGAGAAATAGATGGATTGGTAGAGGGGTAGATGATAAGGATAGGATTGATTGGGAAGACGAATACTGGGAAGACGACATTCTTCAATGCAGCAACCCTACTAAGTGAAGAGGTATCAACATACCCATTCACAACAAAGAAACCAAATATAGGGACAGCCACGGTTCAAACAGTCTGCGTATGCAGGGAGTTTAAGGTTAAAGATAATCCACAAAATTCTAAATGTATAGAGGGATGGAGATATATACCAATAGAATTAATAGACTTACCAGGGCTAATAAAGGATGCACATTTGGGTAGGGGGCTTGGAGACCAATTCTTAAGCGTAGCTATGCAATCAGATGCACTACTACACATAGTGGATGCATCCGGAAGCATAGATGCGGAGGGGAGGATATGTCAACCTGGAATTGGAAATCCAATAGCAGATTACTATGAAGTTGAATATGAACTTGTGGAGTGGTTTAAGAAGGTTATAAAATCCAATAGGGATAGGGTGGAGAGGGAGTATTCGAAGAGGCAATCCATGGTTGAAGCATTATATCAAATATTTTCTGGAATGAAAGTTACAAGGGGAATGATATATTTAAGCTTGGAGAAGGCAGGACTCCTAGATAGGAAAATAGATTCTTGGACGGAGGAAGACTACAATAAATTCTCAATGGAGCTTAGAACAATATCAAAACCAACACTAATAGTTGCCAATAAAATGGATTTAGGGATAGCTGAGGAAAACTATAAGAGGATGGTTGAGGAATTCGGACAACACTTAGTAGTCCCATGTAGTGCAGAAGCAGAACTGGCTTTAAGGAGAGCTGAACAACAAGGGATAGTGAAATATATACCGGGAATGGAGAGCTTCGAAATAATAGATGAATCCAAATTGAATCCAAGACAAAGGTGGGCTTTAAGCTACATAAAACATATGGTGATGGATAAACTATTGAGGACGGGAGTTCAATTGGCATTAAACATAGCAGTCTTCAAATTATTAAGAGTGAACGTGGTATACCCAGTTGAAGACCCAGAAAGGTTAACGGACAAGAAGGGGAATGTACTCCCAGACGCATTCCTAATGCCACATAACGCCACACTACTAGACCTTGCAAAAGAGATACATAGCGATTTAGCAAGAGGACTACTATACGGAATAGATGTGAGAACAGGAATAAGGCTACCAAAAGACTACATACTAAGAGATAGAGACGTAATAACACTGGTATCAACAACAAAAAGAAAGTAGCAAACTAAAGGGTTAAAAATCAAAATATCATACTATAGTGAATGAATATTTGGTGTGGGGAAATGAAGGCAGCAGAGTATATAGTGAAATTTTTAGAGGAAAAAGATGCAAGAATAGTGTATGGTTTGCCAGGATATAATATACTGGAAATATATGAAGCTATAAGGAAGAGCAGCCTAGAGCATGTGCTGGTAAAACATGAACACTCAGCAGCTGTAATGGCAGATGTAACGGGTAGGTTGACTTTGAAGCCAGGAGTATGCCTAGTTACAGCGGGACCTGGAGCATTAAACACAGCTACGGGGGTGGCGGCAGCATATACAGCAGCTTCACCAATGCTACACATAACTGGACACTGCTCAAGTAGGGAGAAGGTGCAACCATACCATGGAGTTGAAGACTGGCTTTTCCTAGAAAAGATATTTGCAAACATAACGAAATGGAGTAAAACAGTGGATAACGCATTGGAACTACCATACCACATGGAAAAAGCATACCATATTGCCACAAGTGGGAGGAAGGGGCCTGTACACATATCACTAGCCATGGACATACTCGAAGTAGACATACAAAAAACATTAAATACATATAAAGGTGAACTGCAACTCGGGGCAAAGGATGTTGCAAAAAGAATAGCTAGAAAGTTAATGGAATTAGAGAAGCCAATAATAGTTGCTGGTAAGGGGGTTCTTAGAGAGAATTCAACCATGGAAATCGAAGAATTAATGGAGAAAACATACATACCGACACTGGCAAGTAGGAGGAGTAGAGACGTAATACCATTCAACAATAAACTGAATATAGGATACACCATAATAGTGGGATTTGGAAATATACTGGAAGATTTAAGGAAATTCCTTGAAGAAGCTGATGGAATAATAACTGTGGGGCTAGATAGGGGGGAGAGGGAGTCTAGGGATATCATGGAATTATCTAAGAGTAAGAGGATTATACACATATACCAAGAGGAGCCACCATACGGAGAAATAATTGAAGATAATGGTAGGATAATTGAAGTAAACACCCCAAACCTAAAACAATTATTGAAGGAGTTAATTGGAGAAGTAAATGGTTATAGGAGTAAATGGACTAACCTTGAAAATAGGATAGCGGAATTAAAGGGGAAGGTGGAATCAGATTTAAAAGAACATGCATACAGATTTTCAAAACAAAAACCCATACACCCAGCATACCTCGTTCAAACAATAAAAGAGATTGTAAGGAATGATTATGTGATATTCACCATAGATGTTGGTGGAAGCTCATCATGGGCTGAACTATACCTAAGACAAAACAAGCCAAACACACTACTAACATCAGATAGATTTGGAAATATGGGATTCACACTACCAGCAGCAATAGCTGCAAGTAAAGTGGTACCAGAAGCCAATGTGATCGGAATAACGGGGGATGGAGGGATGCTAATGACCCTCGGAGAAATAGCCACAGCTGTAGAGCAAAAGTCCAATATAAAAGTAATAGTCATGAATGACAGACAATACACCATGATAAAGAATATACAGAGGAGTAGGCATGGATACCCACCATTCCAAGTGGACATACATACACCAAACTTCGATGAAATAGCAAAAAGCTTTGGAGCAAATGGAATTAGAATAGATGATCCAAGAGATTTAAGCGCAATATTAGAAGAAGCTCTAAACATTAAAGGCCCAACAATAATAGACGTACACACAACAAACGAATATGAAAGTTATAGATACAGATTATAGATTAGCGGCGATGAACAAATGAAGTATAGAGAGAAGCTGGAAAATCTAATATCAAAACTCATAGCAACCCCAAGCACATCTGGAAACGAGAGGGAAATAGCTGAAATCATAAAGGATAAGCTAAATGAAATAGGCTTCGATAAAGTTGAAATAGATAAATATGGAAGTGTAATAGCTGTTGCCAAGGGTAAAAGCAATCTAAACATATTATTTGAAGGACATTTAGATCACGTTCCACCTGGAAATATCAATGCATGGAAATATCCACCATACAATGCAAAAATTGTGAATGATGAAGTTTACGGTAGGGGAGCTGTAGATATGAAGGGACCAATAGCTTCACTAATAACAGCCATGGAAGAAGCCTTGAAAAGGGAATTTGAAGTGAACATTCAATTGGCATTCGTAGTTCATGAAGAAACAGTTGAAGGGGAAGCTATAAAGAGGATAATTGAAGAGGGGATATTGGATAAACCGGAAGTTGCAATACTTATAGAACCAACAAACCTAAATGTGGCAATTGGGCATAGGGGTAGAAGCCTAATAAGGGTTAAATTGATGGGGAAAACTGCCCATGCAAGTATGCCAGATCTAGGGGTAAATGCAATAGAAGCCGCTTCAAAATTCATTATAAGGTTAAGGGAGAAATTGAATTTGAATCTCCCCATGCATCCAGTACTGGGGAAAGCCACCATAACCCCAATAAAAATTAAATGTCAACCTGAAGGGCTACCACAAATCCCAGATGAAGCAGAAGTAATTTTTGATAGGAGAATGATCATAGGTGAAGATGAAAGTAGCGTCATAAAACCGCTAATGGAACTAGTTAATGAACTAATAAGCAGTAAAGAAGCTTTGAATGGATTTGTGGAAATAGTTGAAGAGGAAGTTAAATGTTGGACTGGAGCATCAATGAAGGTGAAAGACTTCTTCCCAGCATGGCTAATGAGCATTGAAAAATTGGAGGATATGGGAATTAGAGAACTTATCAAAGCTATGGGTGGAAGGTATATGGTATGGGATTTCAGTACAGATGGCGTCTATATAGCAAACTCAAATATAAAGACATTTGGATTCGGACCTGGAGATTGGAAGATGGCACATCAACCAAATGAGAAGATAAGTTTAAAGGATATGGATAGAGCTGTTGAAGGATATAAAAAGATTTTGGAAGTTTTGGATAGGAAGCTGATGATCTAACTATGCTTTAACCTCTTCCTAACCTCCTCTAAAGCTAAATCCACATCTCCAAGTCCAAGCTCCCTCAATTTATCACTTCTAGGTATTCCATACTCATCCCACCCAACGGCTTCGTAATACTGCTTCTTCAAATTCTCAACTTCACTCCTATCAGCAGCTTGACCCTTATATGGGCCAGTGGGTAGAGGTTCGTAAAATCTCAGTGGATTATCATCATGAACCTTTGGATCCCAATAGAAGTCTGGTCCACCTAGCAGTAAAGCTGCACGTTGAATATGTAGTATTCTAAGTCCATCACTATAGCACCAATCATGTGGATTAATCTTAATTCCAGTTACAGCCTCATAGAATTCCCACATTAGCGATGGATTTGGGAAGAAGTTGAATATGCAGACCACAGCGGAATCACACATTATCCTAACAATTTCACCACCATTAGAATCTATGGGTAGTCTGGCCACTGAAGTGTGATCTCCACCTTGAACTGAACATGCATAAGCTATGGGTGTTGGGTAATCCATCCTACTCCTTATACCATGAGCACCCACAGCAACACCCTTAACTTGAACAGCGTATGGGAGTAGGTCCACCCCCTTCATTTTACCAAGCTTTAAAGCAGCTCTATAAGTACCCTCTGCAAGTATGTCTCCAATGCCAATCCTATATGCTATCATCTTTGCAAGTTCACCAAAGGCCTTTGCATTCCCCCAACTTAAATCTAAACCTCCAAGATCTTCCTTCGTCAATATTCCACGTTGATATAGTTCAGCGGCAAATCCAAGAACATTACCACCATTTATTCCGCATATTCCAAGGTCATCAACAATGGATGCAACATAAACATTTTCTTCTGGAGTAAATATTCCCAAATTTGTGCCGAGATATGCTTGCAACTCGTAATCTGGATTATCCGTTAATGATCCAGCGTATGGGCCACATTTAACTAACGCAATCTTCAAACATGTTGTTGGGCAACCATAATCACCCCAATAACGTTTAATCCAAACCCTACGTTCAAATTCATCTACACCGAAACTCCTCTCATCATGCCACTCCTCCTGCCAATTCTTCACAGGTTCAGAACTCTGCATTGCTCCAACACTATATCCACCAGAACCAGTACCCCACCTCCGCATACCATCCCTACGGATACATTCATCATATGCCCTGTACAGTAGGTTGTGGAATTTTATTGGATTATGTATTTCTGGCAGAGGACCTGAACCTTTTATCACAATGGCTTTAAGCTTCTTGGAACCCATCACAGCTCCATAACCACCGTAACCAGCAGCATGAGTCCACTTCTCCATAACCACAGCAACCCTACACAGCCTCTCACCAGCAGGACCTATGTATAGGATGGATGGATCTTTCCATTCCCCGAATCGTCTATACTTGCTATTCAAGTAATCTACGGCATCCTTAGTCAACTTTACAACTGTATCCTTACCATCTAAACCCCAATATTTTGAGGCATCCCTAATTTCCACTTCATCATCTTTAATCCATAAGTATACTGGATCCTTAGATGCACCTTCAATTACGATTGCATCATATCCAGCACATTTCAAATCTATGCCGGCTTCACCTCCAACAGTAGAGCCTATAATCCCATTGCTTTGTGGAGACTTACCAGATATGCATATTCTGCCTCCAGGGTAGAATCCAGTTAGGGGTCCCGTGGCAACTATTAATAGGTTTTCAGGGGATAATGGGTCAACTTTACTCCACCTACTACCAAGCCTATCCCATAGTATCTTCGTTGCAAGACCTCTACCGCCAATGTAATGTCTAAGCACATCCTCATTGGCATCAGCAACATGAATTTTGCTTTTACTCAAATTTACCTCCAATATTTTACCACAATAACCTCCAATCATAGGAATCGCCTCCCAAATTCACCATAAAGTCTAATTACAAGTTCATCTGAAATCTCCTTAGGTGTCCTTGCATAAAGCTTAGTCTGCTTACCCAATCCACTTCTATCCACAATCCACAACACATTATACTTAGCCTTCTGACATATTTCAACGCACTTTGGATACCCACCACATAGATCACATATGACCACATGATTCTTAGCTGGATGCTTATGGGGAATACGTCCTGGACATGCATCTATACATTTCCCACACATTATACATTTACTCTCATCAACAATAACTGCACCAGTACTTTCATTAACGGATAAAGCTTTAACTGGACATGCAGCCACACATGGATAGTCCTCACACTGAGAACAGAAATGTGGGAACTCAACCCCTGGGACAAACTTGAAAACCCTAATCCTAGAAGCTTCAGGCCATATCTTACCCTCATGAACCAAGCTGCAAACAACTTCACAAAGCCTACAACCACTACAATTGGCATAATCCCTCATAATCCAAATCTGAGATTTCACAGCCATAAAATACACCAATCCCATTTAGCAATACTAATATTTGTTTGAGAACCATATTTAAGGTTTAGCATCCAAATAATCCATGTAAACGCAACCTTTAATTCCAATGAACATTAGAATATTGAATTGATGAACTATGAGTGAAGAAGAACGTATATTTGTAATTCATAGGCATGAAGCTAGAAGGCTACATTGGGATCTGAGACTTGAAATGAATGGTGTGTTAAAGAGCTGGGCTGTCCCAAAAGAACCCCCAACTGAGAAGGGGGTTAAGAGATTGGCTATCATGGTTGAAGACCACCCACTGGAATACGCAAACTTCCAAGGGGTAATACCTGAGGGGCATTATGGAGCTGGAAAAGTGGAAATATGGGATAAGGGGACATATAAGCCAATAGAAGTTACGGATAGGAAGATAGTATTCCAACTGAATGGGGAGAAGCTTAAGGGGGAATACGTACTATTAAAGTATGATAAGAGTGGTGAAAACAATTGGCTCTTCTTCAAGAAATAGTGTGAGTGGAGGTATGAAAATATTGGAGTTAAGGGATTTAATGGAGACAAACTCCGCAAGCAGAGAGCTTAGAGATAAAAGGAGGATACTACTCATAGGATCATGCCTAACATATGAGCATCCGGAAATAGTGGAGAAGTACGTTGAGGGGAGAGTTGCATTAAAAGTATGTCTGGAAAGGGAACACTTCAACATGGCATGCCTAAAACTAGCCTCAATAGTGGCAAGAGTACCCATAGAGGAAATAGTGGTGCTAACAGTAGATGGATCACCACACTGCATACAATTACACTTCATGATGGATGAAGTTGAAAAGGTAACGGGTAAAACGCTCAACGTGAAACACGTAGTCGTATATAGGGGGAAGGAGGTAGAAGTTGATAGGAGTAGGGTTAAGAAAGCTAGATACTTATCAAAACTCCCAGGCGATTTAGATGACAATACTAGTATACGATGTCAATAAGGGAAGGATTAGGAGGGCAAAATTAGAGGATTACGTGGAGATCGTTAAGGCACTCATGCAATTAATTCCAGAGGGAAGGGTATCAACATATGGAAGCATAGCTAAAGCTTTAAAAATAAACCCAAAAATGGTTGGGAAGATTGTTAAAATGAATGATGAACCAGTAATCTACCCATGCCATAGGATAGTAAAGGGTGATGGAAGTTTTGGTGGATATAGTGGACTTGGAGGAACTATATTTAAGAAAAGGTTACTGGAATTTGAAGGTGTAAAAGTATCAAAAAATGGTAAGATTTTATCTGAACATATTTCAGACATTATGGACTTACTATGCTAGTATTCGGCTAGTTTTAGCCCCTTCTCCTTTAAAGCCGCATGTGCAGCTGCAAGTCTAGCTACAAGTATACGGTATGGTGAAGCACTAACGTAATCCAAGCCGATCTTATGGCAGAATTCTATGCTCTTCGGATCTCCACCATGCTCACCGCAAATCCCTATCTCAATATCCTTCCTAACCTTCCTAGCCTCCTCAACACACATCTTCATGAGTTTCCCAACACCCTTGACATCAATGGTCTCAAATGGATTGAACTCCAATATTCCAAGCTCAAGATACTTTGGCAGAAACTTTGCTTCAGCATCATCCCTACTGAATGTGTATACTGCTTGTGTAAGATCGTTGGTTCCAAAGCTGAAGAATTCCGCTACACGGGCAATTTCATCAGCAGTTAGACATGCACGTACAACCTCTATCATAGTCCCATACTTATATGGAACTTTAATTCCATACTTGGATTCAACATCCCTATGAGCAACATCAATAGCGTGCTCCTTAACATATATTAGTTCCTTAACATCGCTAACCTGCGGTATCATTACTGAAACTTTAATGTCATATCCATCTTTAATTAGCTCTGCAACAGCTTCAAATATTGCCTTAGCTTGAGCCATATAAATCTCTGGATAAACAACTCCAACCCTAACTCCCCTATGACCCATCATTGGGTTAGCTTCAGTCAACATTGAAACTCTCTTAAGAAGCTTCTCCTTCTCAGCAGCCTCCTCAAACTTTCCCTTCAACTTTAAATCCATAATCTCAGACATGAGCTCAGACTCCTTTGGAAGGAACTCGTGTAGTGGGGGATCAAATAATCTTATTATTACTGGAAGGCCATTCATAACCTTAAGGATTTCAATGAAATCCTTCTTCAATAGTGGGACAAGCTTCTCGAGATTCCTCCTCCTTTCATCAGCATCAGAAGATAATATCACATTCCTAAACACTTCAAGTCTATCTGGAGCCCTAAACATCCTCTCAGTTCTCAATAAACCTATACCCTCAGCCCCAAACTTCCTAGCTATCTCAGCATCCTCAGGTATATCTGCATTGGCTCTAACCCCAAGCCTCCTAAACTCATCAGCCCATGAGAGAAGCTCCTCCAATTCAGGTGGAATCTTAGGTTCAACCGTTGGAACGATGCCTAAATACACATTCCCAGAAAATCCATCAATGGTTATGTATTCACCCTCCCTAACAACGACATCCTTACCCTTAACTCTGAAAAGCTTATTATCATAATCCACAACTATATCTTCACATCCAACCACACATGGCTTCCCAATAGCCCTAGCAACCACAGCTGCATGACTAGTCATACCACCCCTACTGGTCAATATCCCCACTGAAGCATACATTCCATGAACATCATCAGGCTTCGTTTCCTCCCTAACCAATATAACCCTCTTACCCTGCTTACTCCATTCCACAGCTTCATCAGCTGTGAAAACCACCATCCCGGAAACAGCCCCCGGAGATGATGGAAGCCCTGAAGCTATTGGTGAAGCTTTAACTGAAGCATCTATCCTTGGATACAATAATTGTATAACGTGATTGGGTGAAACTCTAAGCAGAGCTTCCTCCTTTGTCAGTATACCCTCCTTAACCATATCCACAACGGTTTTAACCCTAGCTATTGGTCCAAGCTTGCCATTCCTAGTCTGTAGGAAGTATATCTTTCCACGCTCCACAGTGAACTCTATATCTTGAACCTCCTTCTTAACACGTTCTAAAAGTTTTGCTCCAGCATACAATTCCTCATAGAGTTTTGGATTCAACTTTTTAAGTTCACTAACAGGTCTAGGAGTTCTAATCCCTGCAACCACATCCTCACCTTGAGCAGTCTCGAGGAATTCACCATACAACTCATTTTCACCAGTGGCGGGATTCCTCGAGAAGACAACACCAGTACCTGAAGTTTCACCTATATTACCAAAAACCATTGCAACAATGGAAACTGCAGTTCCATCAGCTATATCTGGGGTTATATTGTTAGCCTTCCTATAGAAGACTGCCCTCGGAGAATTCCAAGATTTAAATACAGCTTTTATTGCAAGCTCCAATTGTTTCCATGGATCTTCAATTAGCTCACCATACTCCCGTTTAATAATCCCCTTAAACTTCTCAACAACCTCCCTAAGTCCTTCAACACCAAGTTCAGCATCAGTCTTAGCACCATACTTACGTTTAACTTCCTCGAAAACTTCATTGAAAAGCTTCTCATCAATTCCAAGCACAATCCTCCCAAACATTTGAAGGAATCTCCTATAGGCATCATATGCAGCACGCTCATCCCTCATCTGCTTAGCTAAACCCTTAACAATAACATCATTAATCCCAAGATTCAAAACTGTATCCATCATTCCAGGCATAGATACAGGTGCACCAGACCTAACCGAAACAAGCAATGGATTCTCAGGATCACCAAACCTCTTCCCAGTCTTCTCCTCAATATACTTCATCTTCCCTCTAACTTCATCCATTAAACCATCTGGAAGCTTCTCCCCAGCCTCATAAAACATTCTACAAACTTCAGTGGTTATTATTATCCCTGGAGGAACCGGCAACCCCTGTTGCATCATTAAACAAAGCCCCGCACCCTTACCTCCAAGCAACTTAACATTATTTGGATCTGCCTCATCAAATGTGTAGACCATTTGGCCAGCCCTACCACCAACCAAACCCATTCACCTAAATTATGATTGTAATTATGGAGAACACAATTAAAAACCTATTGTTTACATCAAAATAATCGTAAATTGGAAAACTTAAATATTTGTACTATTCTAAATACTCATTGACTGTTTATGGCAAACATAAAGAAGTGGACAAGTGCATCACTGGGAATAACCATCGAGATAGATCATGACAAATGCACTGGCGAAGGAGAATGCGTCAGAGTATGCCCAACATCAGTATACAAGATAGTGAATGGAAAATCAGTGGTGGAAAACATAGATAACTGCATACAGTGCTGCGCATGTGTAGTAGCATGCCCCACTCAAGCGATAAAACATAGCTCATGTGGTTAGGAGCAAAATAAATAAATTACACAATTATTTTTTATTTCCTAATCTTCAAATTCAATGTAAAAAATGTATAAGATAATGAAAATGATACGTTAAGATTCAATATGAAATGAATAAAGCACATGTAAATATACAAAAGATTAAATTAACCCACATTCAATCTATATTTTTAATTGGAGTTGAAGAAAGGAGATGGAGACTATACGTGGATGGGTTTTAAAGAAGAGGGAACATGGAAACATAATATTCATAGACTTGAGGAATAGGGATGGAATAACGCAATGCGTAGTTAGAAGAGGAAATGTGAGTAATGAAGACTGGAATAAAGCTGAAGAGTTAACTCAAGAATCAAGCATAATACTTAAGGGGGAATGGAGGCTTGAAGATAGAGCGCCAAAAGGTAGGGAATTCGTGGTTAATGGCATAGAGATAGTGCATCTAGCAGAAACACCATACCCACTTGGGAAGAAGGAGCACTCCCCAGAAACATTGATGGAGAAGAGGCATCTAGCCGTTAGGGGACAGAGATATCAAGCAATATTTAGGGTTAGAAGCGAAATACTTAGAGCCAGCAGAGAATACTTCATGAACAATGGATACATAGAGGTTTCACCACCAATAATAGTTACAACAGCATGTGAGGGAGGGGCAACACTATTCAAAATAGATTACTTCGACACACCAGCATATTTAACGCAGAGCTCACAACTATACCTGGAAATAATGATATTCACATATGAGAAAGTTTGGTGCTTAGCACCATCCTTCAGAGCTGAAAAATCGAGAACTAGGAGGCATCTAGCGGAATTCTGGCACCTAGAAGCTGAAGCAGCATGGATGAACCTAGATGAATTAATGAAACTAGAGGAGGAGCTAGTCTCATAC
This sequence comes from Candidatus Culexarchaeum yellowstonense, assembly GCF_024707025.1. Taxonomy (NCBI): domain Archaea; kingdom Thermoproteati; phylum Candidatus Culexarchaeota; class Candidatus Culexarchaeia; order Candidatus Culexarchaeles; family Candidatus Culexarchaeaceae; genus Candidatus Culexarchaeum; species Candidatus Culexarchaeum yellowstonense. The sequence goes on along the minus strand of NZ_JANGFQ010000003.1, from coordinate 28,820 downwards.
ATATGCCACTCAGTGGCGGAGAGATGCCCATATGAACTCAAACTCCTAAACAGAAATCCAGAAGAACTCTTGGGGATAGAGCCACCATTCAAAAGGATAAGCTACGAAGAAGCCATAGAAGAACTTAGAAAGGAGGGGGTAAACATAAATGTTGGAGATGAAATAGGTGGAGATGAAGAATACATACTAACTAAAAAGCATAACAAACCAATATTCCTAGTTGGATACCCATTGAAGTATAAGCCATTCTACGTTAAGGAATTAAAGGATAAAAGTGGTATGGGTGCAACTGTAGACCTACTTGCACCAGAAGGTTACGGTGAAATGGCCACTGGAGGGGAGAGGGAAGACAACATAGAAAAACTAATTGAAAGGATAAAGGGGGAAGGGTTTAACCCAGAAAACTATGACTGGTACCTGGATTTGAGGAGGTATGGCTCCGTACCACATGCAGGATTTGGAATGGGTATAGATAGATTGACATGGTGGATATGCAAATTAGATCACATAAGAGATGCAGTTCCATTTCCAAGACTATTCAGAACTGGCAAAATGATTTAAATTTACAGATCGAAATATATTGGCAAGCTGATTGGTAATGCAGAAAGTTGAAGCAAAAATCATAATATTCACATCAAAAATGGATATTGCCGCACAAAACATAAAAATGAGAATACTGGAGAATCATAAGTTAAGTGAGAAGAGCATTGGAGTTGAATATGCATACCATGATAGGGATATAGATGCATTGATCGTAGACATACCAGAAGACTCAATATACGCAGAGAATTTGGAGGAAAAATTCAAAGCGAAAATATTCATATTTGCATCGAGACACTCCTCAGAAAGCGGGATACCAGCACTATTAACCCACACTCCGGGAAACTGGACTGATGATACGAGTATGGGGGGGAAGCCTAGAAGCATAGCAATATCATCACCATCAACAATAAAGAGGATGTTGAAATGGCTGAATAAACTTAAAGATGAAAAGATGCTGGAAGGATATAAGGTGGGGTTGGAAGTAACCCATCATGGACCAAGCATACATAATACACCAACAATATTCGTGGAACTTGGAAGTAGGGAGGAGAATTGGAGAGATAAATCTGCAGCATACATAGTATCTGAAGCCATAATGAATGTTGCAAGGGAAATTGATGAAAAGGGAGAATTTAAGATAGCCGCTGGGTTTGGAGGCCCTCACTATGCACCATCATTCACCAAGAAAACTCTTGAAACAGAGTACGCCATTGGACACATAGTACCAGAATACGTATACGACAAAATAACTGTAAGGGAAATTGAAATGGCTGTGGAGAGGAGCGATGAGAAAGTGGAATATGCACTAATAGATTGGAAAGGGCTTAATAAGAAGCAGAGGGATATGACAATAGGATACCTTGAAAAGGTAGGTTTGAAATGGATTAAGATATAGTGGAATCAACATATAACGGCTCTTGGAACAAACTTCCTAGCAATATTGTTTGGGTAATCGTCACGATAATTTGAAACGAAATTCCCAATTAACCTCTTAACATCATCAGAAACATCAAATGTTAAGGATAGGGATATTGGTGCAACTGGTGAAGCCCAACTAGCCCCACTCAACATGAAATCCCTCAACTCATCATCACTTAGAAGTGCATCTATAGCCTCCACGGAGAGGGCGAAGAAATGCTGATCCATATATGCAACTTCAAGATACCCTATTGGAGCACCATCACCATAAATATCCCAATACTCAAAATCCCCAACACTCTTAACACCATCAACATCCAAGAGTAAAGTACCATGAAAACGCATCTTCAAATTAACCTCTGAAAATCTTGATGCTTTGAGAAATTCATCACTCTTCAAGAAGGCTGTAAACTCATTTAGGAAGTTAAACCAATCCTTAACGTTCAAAATATGTATTGTAAACATGACTAAACACTACAATTAACTATCCCACTAATGGAGAGAAAAATTTTATGTTTTAGATATTATGTTCACATCTTCCAGCAATATTGGAGGGACATGTGCACCTCCCAGCATCCTCCTAGGCTTCCCTAAAACCACATTTCCACTTAAAAGTTGGAATATATTCCCAGATATCATGGTCTCCTCAACTGCAAATTTGACCTCACCATTCTCAATGTATACACTCTGCTTAACAGTTCCAGAGAATATTCCAGATGCAGGCTCTACATTCCCACTAAACCTACCAACAAGTAGGCCTCTATCCACTTCTGAAATGAGTTCATCAATGCTCTTAACCCCCTCATTGAAAATCACATTTGAAAATGATATTGATGGCATGGAGGCATAGGATGCTCTACCAGCATTACCAGTACTCTCCCTAGACTCCTTAAATGCAGTATATGAGTCATAGAGGTAACTCTTCAAAACACCATTGGATATTATTGGAGTAACTCTCCTAGCCACACCTTCATCATCAAATCTTGATGTAGCCATCCCTCCCGGAAGAGTTCCATCATCCACAATACTAATATTACTTGAACACACTCTTTCACCAATCTTCCCAGCCCATAAGCTACTCTTCCTCTGAACCATATCAGCATTAACACTAAACCCAATTACTGGGAGCATTATGCTTGTAACCGGCATCCATTCCAGCAACACTTTACCCTTAAAGGATTCAATTTTACGTGGATTAAGAGATCTAACTGCAAGTAATGCAGCTTCACGCCCAATATCTTCAGGTTTAAATTGTGATAACATCCTAGCATTACCACTACTAGTGGCGAAGCTTGAAGTTTTACCAGCTTCAGAAGCCACACAAACAATATAACCACTTATCGCAGTCCCCTCCTCTCCAACAAGGATACCATTACTATTAGCTATAACAGTCTCCTCAACAACTGCAGATATCTTGCCATCATCACATCTAGCCCTCTTATCAGCTTCAAATATAGCTTCATACCCCCTCTTGGCGAGATCCACAAGCTGCGATTCAGAGATATTGGCAATTTCATTGCAGAAGGTGCCTTCAACTTTTGGTAGAGGCATTGGACTTGGCAGTGAAACCCAATCCTTCAATTCAGGTGAAAGCTTAGCATTCTTGAAAGCCTCTCTACAAACTTCCTCTACACTTGAGGATGTTAAGCTTGAAGCATATGAGAAGCCAACCTTCTTATTGTATATTGCTCTAATGCCTATACCAGCATGCCATTTAACCCTAACGGTTTTGAAGTCATTACGCTCCAAGAACACCTCTAAAACCTTGCTACGCTCCACGTAGGCTTCAGCTTCATTTGCACCCATATTACAAGTGATTCTAACAGCCTTCTCAGCTATCTCAAAGGTTGAAGGCATTTTGCATTCACCTCCCTCCACCCACAATTATCTTAGTCCTAAGGCTGGGTCCACCCATACCAACAAAGTTTGGTTGCTCCTTACCACACATCCCCCTCCGCAAAGCAAAATCCTTCCCAACAGCATCAACGAGACTTAAAACTTCAAAGGCATTACCGCTAATTGTAACCCCCCTATAATGCTCACCAAGCTCACCATTCTTTATCTCAACAACTTCTTGAACACCAAACATGAACTCACCAGTCGAATCAGCTTGACCACCCCTACCACCAATAAGTAGATAACCATAGTCTACATCTTCAAGCAACTCCTCAAATTCATAATTCCCAGCTTCAATGTACGTGTTCCTCATCCTAATTATTGGGTCATATTCAAAAGTCCAAGCCCTAGCATTCCCAGTGGGCTCAAAACCCATTTCATAAGCAGTCTCCCTAGAATGCAGGTATCCACTACAAACCCCCTTATCAATTATGACCGTTTTCTGCGTGGGTGTACCTTCATCATCATACATCATAGTTCCAAACCCCCTCTCAAACCTACCATCATCAACTAATGTTATCAGTGGGGAAACTATCTTCACACCAATCTTCCCAGAAAGGTAGCTTCCAGAATAAACTAGATCAGCTTCAGCAGTATGACCTACAGCTTCATGCGCCAATAAACCAACTATATCCTTATCTAAGACTACCTTATGAAAGCCCCCCTTAGGAAGCTTTGCATTCACCAACCTAACAGCACGTTTAGCTGCAATTTCAGCGGCTCCAATTAATGGTGTTTCCTCAAATATCTCCATACCAGATTGAGCTCCAACACTCTCATATCCAGTGGCAATGTTCCCAGCTTCCCTAGCAGTAACGGAACATCCACCAGAACATCTAACAATCCTCTGAATTATGAAAGAACCATCACTACTGGAGTATACATGGTAATCGTCGATAACGCCCATGCTAATGGAGTCTAAGGTTATTAGTGGGGATATGCTTCTAATGAACTTATGAACTTCAAGACACTCCTTAACCATATCCTCAACATTCAAATTCAATGGATCCTTCTTCATCGGCGTAATATATGTATCCCTAAAAGTCTTCCTATCCTTCAATTGAACCCTCCTAACACTACGCCCAATGAGAGCTTTAGCAGACTTCACTGAAGATTCAATGATGGATTTAACACCACTACTGGAGATTTCCGTTGTGGATGAAAAGCCCCACACACCATTAACAAGACTCCTAGCACAGAAACCTGAAATAGATCCTCCACCAACCCTCTCCACCTCCCCATTCCTAACGAGAACCGATAATTCACGCCTCCTATGAAACCTAATCTCAGTGAAATCCGACTCAACCCCTCCCTTGAAGGCTTCATCCATAATACTCAAAACATCACTTAACTGGGACATAACAGATCAAAACAAAATATATCCTTAAAACTAATTATAGTTAACTACACATGCATTATGGTGGGGGGACGATGAAAGGGGATGAGGAGAATGTTGTGGAAGAAGCGCTAAGTAACATGAGCTTAGGATACACATGCTCGGAATCCATTGTATTGGCCATGAGCAAACACCTAAAGATCGAAACAAATATCATCCCAAAAATAGCCACAGGATTCTCCGCAGGAATTGGTAGGATGGGGGATGTATGTGGAGCCATAAGTGGGGGAATTATGATTATCGGATTAATTTATGGTAGATCAAACCCAAATGACACGGAAAGATACGAGAAATGCATAGGAAAAGTGCAGAAACTGATAATGGAATTCAAGAATAGGAATGGGGAGATAGATTGCGAAAAACTCATAGGATTAAAGCTGAGTAGAGCTGAAGATAGGGAGAAATTTAGAGTGGAAAAAGTTAAGGAGAGGTTTTGCATGAAATTCGTTAAAGACATAATAAACATTCTAATGGGAATTCTGAATGAAGGTGAAGGCTTAAATGTTCATGGTTAGGGGGAGGATTGCTAAAAACTTCGTTGAAAGCAACAAGCTATTAACATCAATCTTCTCATTAACTCCATGAGCCAAATTCATCAACTCAACATAATTTAGATTTGGATTCATAGGTGAAAAGCCATAAACCTTAGCTCCAAGACTACGCAGAAACCTACTATCAGAAGAGCCGGGCATTACGAATGGTGCCAACTTAACATCAACTTTTGGCATTAACAGTTTTAAGGTGGACTCCATGGAATTGAAGAATTTCAAATCAATATCGGAATAGGAAGCTGGAAACCAACCTAAACTCTCAATTTCAAATCCACCAATACCAGATAATGCATCCCTAACCACAGATAAAACACACTTATCATCTTGACCAGGTAGAAGCCTACAATTCACCACCAACTCAGCATAGCTTGGAATAACATTCTCCTTCTCACCACTCTTAGCAATGGTTGGAGCAATAGTTAAACCCATGAGTGATTTGAGAAATCTAGTGATGTTAGGGTTAAATTTTGAGAGGAGAGCCATTGCCAATGGACGCATGGGTGAAAATATCATTCGTGCAATAATGGATCCAGGTAGCCCAGCAATCCCCTCAAAAACACTCTTAATGCATTCCTCCACCAAGCTAAACTTGTACGTTGGGGGTTCATACTCATAAAGCTTCTTAATGATGAGACCCATCAAGTACAATGCATTCCCAGTTGTATATGGAGTTGAAGAATGCCCACCCTTACCTGAAACCTTAATCTTAACATTGCAATACCCCTTCTCACATACATCCACCAAATAGATGATCCTACCACCCCTCCCCCTAATGGCTAAACCACCACCCTCATTTATCACATAATCAGCCTTAACCTTCTCCGGAAATTTCGATACAATCCACCCAACCCCCCTCCAGCCACCAGCCTCTTCATCCGCTGTGGAAGCAAATATCAACGTGTATTTCGGCTTAATCCCCAAACGTTTAAGCATTATTAGGGAGAAGGCTTCAGCGGTAACAAGGCTCTTGCAATCCAATGCACCCCTACCATATATCCAATCACCCTCAACATCACCGGAGAATGGATCATGACTCCAAAGTGAAGCATTAACTGCTGGGACAACATCCAAATGTGAAAGGTATAGGAGGCGTTTAGAATCATCTTCACCGGGAAGTCTTGCAATCACATTCCCCCTACCATCCCCAGACTCAATAACCTCACACTCAACCCCCTCACGGGACATGTAATCACATATATACTGAGCTAGGGGGAGCTCATTTCCAGGTGGATTAACAGTATTAAACCTAATTATGGATCTAAGGAAGGAAACTATTTCCGAAGAAGATTCATCTATAGCTTTAACCAATTCGCTATGAGACATGCTGACACCACATAAACATCTGTGGTAATCATTATATGAAGCTATTCATAGAAGTTAATGTGTATGTGGAATGAAGAAATGAAGAAACTGGAAGAGGAAATAATTGGGGAAGCCTCTATAGAAAAGGCTTTCGAACACATAAAATTCCTAGTTGAAGAAGTTGGTGAGAGAATTGCTGGAAGTATGGAAATTGAAAGGGCGGCAAAATACATAATTGAGAAACTATCCGAGTACGGCTTGAAAACTTGGATCGATAAATTCCCAATATATCACAGCTACCCAAAAGATGCATTAATGAGGGTGATAGAACCCGAACAAAGGGTTATAGAGGCAAAGCCATGTGGACATATAATGTCAACCCTAATGGAGGGAATAACTGGAGAACTAATATATGCGGGGGCTGGAGGATACGAAGATTACGAGGGAATAGATGTTAGGGGGAAGATAGTACTAGTGGAAATGAGTTGGAGTCCACCAAGACCTGAAAAAGCCAGAATAGCATATGAAAAGGGGGCAAAAGCACTTGTAATAATGAATTGGGGCTCCATGGACAACCCAGTAATACAGAAGGGGGCTGTGAAATCAGTTTGGGGGAACCCCACACCAGAAGGATGGGAGAGGATACCCAAGATAACGGTCATAAGCATAACTAGAGCTGCAGGGGAATACCTAAAAAAGCTATTGAAGGAACATGGGAAAGTGAAGGTTTGGCTTAGAGGCGCTTCAGAAAACCTATGGGTAATGGCAACACAACCCATGGCTGATCTAGGCTTGCAGAAGAAGGATTTCATAGTTGTTGGGGGACACTTGGAGGCTTGGGGTAAAACTGCAATATGCAATTCAAGTGGAAACGCGATGATGATGGAAATAGCCAGAGTACTAGCTAAACGTAAGGGGGATTTGAGGAGGAATATAATATTTGGATTCTGGGATGGACATGAAATAGCTGAAGCAGCTGGATCCGCATGGTTTGTTGACACATACTGGAACATGATAGATGAAAACTGCATTGCATACGTAAACATAGATAACCCCGGAATAATTGGAACTGAAATCCCAACGGTCAGATGCTCAATTGAATTAAAAGACTTCACATTGAAAATAGTTGAAGAAGTTTGGGGTAGGAGTGGGGTTTGGAAACAACCATACATGGGTGGAGATGAATCCTTCATGGGGATTGGAGTACCATACATATCATTCAGCACAGAATACACTGAGGAAAAGTTGAGGGAACTGAATTATGCAAGTTTAAGTCCATGGATACATAGTGAAGCAGACACCATAGACAAGTTAGACCCAGAACTCTACCAAATGCACATGAAATTCTACATAAAACTAATACTAAGATTATGCAATAAACTGATAATACCATACAATGAAGGAGAACTTGTAAAAACGCTATTAACCAACTTAAAGAATTATGATGAAACCATTAAGAAGACGACTAGTATAAGTATAGGCGATACAGTAGAGAGATGTGAAACATTGTTGAAGCTTGTGGGGAAGCTTGAGGAAGCTGCAAGGGAAATTGAGGAGGAAGGTGAAGAGAGTGGGTTCATGGAGAAAGTTGAAGTTAAAGCTGAAATAGTAAACAAAGCTCTAATGAGGATAAGCCATGAACTATCAAACATCATAATGACGGAAGCTGGAAGATACGATTACGATCCATACGGATACTACCTAACTGGAAAACCAATACCAATACTATACAAATCCGTAAACAAGATAATGGAAGTGAAGGGTAGAAGTGATGAAGTTAGACTATGGGAAACAAAGATACTTAGAGATAGGAAGAAGATTCTAGATGCATTAAACAACTCCATAAGAATTGTGGAATTATCATTAAGGGTAATTTGAAATGAAGAAGGATAAGCAGATAACGAAAGAGGAAATTAGAAACGAAATATGGAGGAAGATGACGGAAACTGGAATCGCATTATTCCCAGGGGCATATGGTAGAATACCAAACTTCATAGGAGCAGAGGAAGCTGCAAAAAATCTAATACAACTGGATTTATGGAAGAAGGCTGAAGTTGTAAAGGTAAACCCAGATTCACCCCAAAGACCCGTGAGAAGATATGCTTTAATGCATGGGAAAACCCTCATAATGCCAACACCGAGAATCTCAAATGGATTCCTAAAACTAGACCCTAAGAGGATAGATGAAAGACTCTACGACTATGCATCCACAATAAAGGGAGGCTTCCAATATGGGTTGAAGACAGATCCAAAAGACATACCAAAAATAGATCTGGTGGTTGTTGGAAGCGTAGCTGTAAATATGAATGGGGATAGAATTGGGAAGGGGGAGGGATACTCAGAAATAGAGTGGGGTTTAATGAGGGAGTATGGTAAAGTGTCGGAGGATACACCTGTAGTTACAACAGTACATGATATACAAGTTGTGGATTACGAGTTCAAAGTTGAACCATACGATGTTCCAGTGGATATGATAATAACCCCCACAAGAATAATTAAAACGAATAGGGTTAGAGAGAAGCCTAAGGGCATATACTGGGATTTAATGGAGGAAGAGAAGATTTCAAGCATACCAATATTAAAGGAGCTTTGGATGAGGAGGAATCAAATGCAATCAAACCATTCACATTTACCTCCACAATAATCTTCAAGAAGCTTCCAAGCGAAGATAATGGCATTACGTAGAGAATCCAATGGAACCCCAGGCACACCACATGAGATAAGAAGAACATTCCTAGTGGATAGGGTTATCTTTGAAAGCTCAGAATCCCTATGCGGATACAAGCCAAGTATCTTCTCATCATCAGCTAAAACCAGCTGTCTAGGGATAGGCTTAGCCTCCACATCACCAATACCCATGAAAAGCTCACCATCCCTAGACCATCTCAAAACAACTTTACCCACAACTTTATCATAATCATATGCCGCTATAGATACAACAAACATCATTGAAGCCAAATTTATAGAATCAACAGCCACATTTATCCTTGGAATAGACTTCCCCTGCAAAACCCTCCTAATTAAAGCTTCAGCAGCAGGCCTCTGCTTAGTGGGATCTATGCCAATACGCCAATAGAAATCCCTATAAGCCCTAACATTACCGTAATCTTTAAGAGCATCAAGGGATAATCTACGCCTAAAATCCTCCTCAACCCTCCTAACCTCCAAATCAAGAGATGAATTATGCTCATCAATATGCAACCCTCTAATTAAAGCTGAACATAAACGTATATCTGGAAAGACACTCTTAACCTCAGGGGAAATTACAACAGACACATCAATAAGTTAAGTTCAAATGAAAATAAATTTGTATGCACACCCCACAATAAACGTTAAATACATCGTAAAACCATCAATTAGTCTATAGTAAGGTGGAAGCAAGTTGAATAGTGGCAATAGGAATTACAAGTTGGAAGCATTATCATGGGTGGATAAACTGAGCAATGAAATACTATACATAAGCGAATACCTATATAGAAATCCAGAACTTGGAAGTGAAGAATACAAAGCATACAGCCTCCTAACACAAACCCTAGCCAAACATGGATTCAAAATCGAAGGAGAACTCCTCGGAATGAAAACAGCATTTAAAGCTTCATTCACAGGCCTCAGCGGGAAACCGAAAATAGCATTCCTAGCTGAATACGATGCACTACCTGGAGTAGGTCATGGATGCGGTCATAATGTAATAGCAGCCACAGCAGTGGGAGCCGCCATAGCAATATCAAAAATCATACCAGAAATTAATGGGGAAATAATGGTAATAGGGACGCCGGCTGAGGAAGGCAATGGACCATACGCTGGGAGCAAGATAATCATGGTTGAAAAGGGGGTATTCAAAGATATAGATGCAGTTCTAATGATGCATCCAACAGCCGGTAGATATGCAGCCACAAGAACTGAAGCCCTTGCAGTACAAAGCTTCAAAGTGGTATTTAGAGGGAGAACAGCACATGCAGCTGCAAATCCAGAAATGGGGATAAACGCATTAAACGCTGTTATGATAATGTTCAGGGGGATAGATGCCCTCAGACAGCACATTAGAAGAGATGCAAGGATACATGGGATAATAGTTAAAGGTGGAGAAGCATCAAATGTAATCCCAGATTACGCCGAAGCAAGGATAAGTATAAGAGCAGCAGACATAGATTACCTAAACATCCTCAAAGAAAAGGTATTCAATTGCATAAGGGGGGCTGCAATAATGACGGAAGCAAAATATGAGGTGGAGGAAGTAGGCCCACTATACAGGGAGAAGAGGATATACCATAAACTTGCAGACATTGTAGACAAAAACCTCGAAGAAAATGGATTCAAAGTAATGCCAATGGAAGAATATTTGAGGAGGGGGCCTGTGGCCTCAACAGACTTTGGAAACGTAACGCAAGTGGTTCCAGCAATATCAGCATCCATACCAATAACAGATCAAAATATACCAGGACATTCAAGGGAATTCGCAGAAGCAACCATGACTGAAGAGGGGAAGAGGAGGACAATACTATCAACAAAGGTTTTAGTTGGAAGCGCCATGGACTTATTACTAGACAAAAACCTACTAGAAGAAGTTAAAAGAGAGTTTAGAGGGGATTAATTTGAGTGTAAAGAGCATGAACATATTGGAATGGGAGAAGACGGAATATGGTAGGAGGAAAACATTAGCAAACATGGAAATGGGGATACCAGCAATAGTCAGATATGTGGTTATAGAGGGAGATGTAACCCCCCACTCACACCCACATGGAGAAATAATAATAGTCTTAAAAGGGGAGGGAAAAGTAGTCTTCGAAGGATGGGAGAAGGACGTGAAACCTGGAGACATAATATTAGTCCCACCAAACGTAAAACAAGGGATAAAGAGGATTGGAAAGGATAATGTGGAGGCAATAGCAATACTGCCAGGATAAAACATAAACCACACAACATTTATTAAACTTAAAACTAAACTACGTAACCAAATGGGGTAAACTGAAAATGCAAAGAGATAATCAACCATCAATAGCTGAAGTGACAAAAAGCATAATATTACAGCATCCAAGCATAATTGACTGCATGAAGATGGACATACTAAACTATTCATCACTGGCAACCCTAATAAAAAGTGAAGTTGAAAATGTATTAAAGGGGAAGAAGGTTAGAGAAGAAGCCATAAAAGTTGCACTGATAAGATTCTCACAAGAAATATCTGAAAAGTGGAAGTTAATGGAGGGGAGGATAAGCTGGCTACTAAAGAAGAGCACAGTGGAATTGAAAAGCGACATAGTAGTTGTAACAGTTAAACAAGCATTACTCGTAGATAAGCTTGGGGAATTAATGAGGATAGCATCAAAATCCAGATTCTTCCAATTAACACAAGGCACAAGAACCTTTACAATAAGCTGTGACAAAAAAGTCGTAGATGAAGTCATAAAGGAAATTGGCGGCGAGAAGAATGTGGAGAAGATGATAGATGATCAATCAGCCATAATAATAGTAAGCCCAATGGAAGTCATAGAAATACCGGGATTTGTTTCATACGTAACAACTCAATTGGCTTGGAATGGAATAAACATAACACAAATAATATCATGCCACGAAGACACCATACTAATAGTTGACAGGAAAGATGCTCAAAAAGCATATAACATAATAGAAGACATGATAATAAAGCATAGAACAAACATAACACAAGAAGGGCAAAAATGATTCAAAAAATACAAAACATATAAAATATGGAAAATAAACCCCCTAAAACGAATCATAAATGAAAGTTGTACTCGCATATTCAGGGGGATTGGACACCACAGTACTACTAAAAATATTACAAGAAAAGTATAATGCCGAAGTAATAACGTTAACACTAAACCTTGGACAAGAAAAGGATTATGAGGAAATAGAGGAAAGAGCACTGAAAGCTGGTTCAATAAAACATTACAATATAGATGCAAGAGATGAATTCGTAAATGATTATGTACTACCAGCATTAAAGGCAAATGCACTATACCAACAGAAGTATCCAGTATCAAGCGCAATATCAAGACCACTAATAGCAAAGAAGCTTGTGGAAGTAGCGGAAAGGGAGGGGGCTGATGCCGTAGCCCATGGATGCACAGGTAAAGGGAATGATCAAGTAAGATTTGATGTAACAATAAAAGCCATAAACCCAAACATAAAGGTAATAGCTCCAGTAAGGGAGCTGGGGCTGACGAGGGATTGGGAAATAGAATATGCAAAAAAGAAGGGGCTACCAGTAAAGATTAGCGAAAGCCCATACAGCATAGATGAAAACCTATGGGGTAGAAGCATAGAATGCGGAGTACTCGAAGACCCATACCAAGAACCACCAGAAGAAATATTCAAAATAACAGTAAACCCAAAGAACGCCCCAGAAAACCCGGAAATAATAGAGATAACATTCAACAATGGAATACCCACAAAGATAAATGGGGAAACCATGAAACCAAAGGAACTAATAATGAAATTAAATGAGATTGGTGGAAGACATGGTGTTGGTAGGATAGATCACATAGAAGATAGAGTTGTGGGGTTAAAGTCTAGGGAGGTATACGAAGCACCAGCAGCACTAATAGCGATAGAAGCCCACAAAGACCTTGAAAAGATGACCCTAACAACACAAGAACTACAATTCAAAAAGTTGGTTGATGATGAATGGACAAACCTAGTATACGCTGGATTATGGATGAACCCCCTCAGAAAAGCTCTGGAAGCCTTCATAAACGAGACACAGAAAAGGGTGAATGGAGAAGTTAAAGTGAAGCTATACAAGGGTGGAATGATATGTGTAGGTAGAAGATCAGAGTACAGCATATACAGCAAGGAACTGGCAACATATGAAGCTTGGAGCAAATTCAACCAGAAAATGGCTGAAGGGTTCATAGAGATTTGGGGCATGCAAACAGTAATTGCAAATAAAAAGTTAAAGATTCATGGAGGTTCATAGAGCAGAATGTATAGAAGGGGGCTCCTTGGAAAACATGAAGAATGGCTGATGAAATATGAAAGCTCAATGGAAGAAGATGCTGAAATAACATTAGAAGTAATCACAGCCCTAAAAGTTCATGTGGAAGAATTAATGGAGCAGAATTTAATTGGTAAGGAGCAGGGGGATAGAATAATAAAAGCACTAGACGAAATAATGAAGAACCCGCAAAAAATATTTGATCTAAAAGATTATGCAGAAGACATTCATGAAGCAATAGAAATTGCATTAGAAAGGGAGATTGGAGAAGAAGCCAAATTGATAGGCCTTGGAAAAAGTAGAAACGACCATGTAGCCACAGCAATAAGACTACATTTGAAAAGGGAGATCTCTGAAATAATAGAAGAGATTAGGAAATTCAGGAAGACGTTAATAGAAAGAGCTGAAGAATACGTAGATATGATAATGCCAAGCTTCACACACCTACAATCCGCCCAGCCCACAACACTGGCACACTACCTATTATACATAGAGGAAGAAATGGAGGGATATGAGGATCTCCTAAACTACATTAACAGCAAAGTGATAGATGAATCCCCACTGGGGGCAGGAGCCATAGCTGGAAGCATAGTGACTATAGATAGAGATAGGATGACGAAAAAGCTTGGAATGAGTAAAACCATAGTAAACACCATTAGAGCCACTGGTAGTAGGAGCTTCATTATGATCACATCATCAATACTAACAGCACTACAAGTAACATTGAGTAGAATAGCAGAAGACTTCGTAATATGGTCAACCAACCAATTCAACTACATACAACTCCCAGAAAGCCATCTCGCAACAAGTAGCATAATGCCCCACAAGAAGAATCCAGTAACCATGGAAGTATTAAGAGCACAAGCAGGAGAAACCATTGGGGAAAACACAGCCATAATGGCGATAATTAAGGGGGTACCATCAGGATACAACCTAGACCTACAAGAAGTAACTAAACACCTATGGAATATAACAAAAATGGTTAAAGATTCAATAAGAGTTATTGAAGACGCCATAAGAAGAATGAAGGTAAACGATAGAAGAACAAGGCAAGATGTGGAGAACAACCCAGTAATAGCAGCCGAAATAGCTGAATTAATATCTGTGAAATGTGGAATACCATATAGGAAAGTCCATCAAATGATGGCTAAAGCATTAAGGGAAACGGACAACGACATACAAGAAGCTTTAAGCATCCTCAAAAAGGAATTGGGTGTAAATATAAACGTACCAGTGAGAGTTCAAGAATATTTAAAGCTGAAGAAGAATCTTGGATCTCCAAACCCAGACCATATTAGGAGCTTAATTTTGGAAAGGAAGAGGAGTCTCATGACAGTATAGAGGTTATGGAAATCATGTAATGGATGAACGGTACCTATAAATATACTCGTTATATCTCCTATCAAGCTTCAATAAATCCATCAAAGAACCATAATCAACTATGGATATTAAGATGTCGGGAACACTATCACCAATCAACTGACTCCTCAACCTCTCTTCACAAACAACCACACCAGAAGATTCCAAAACCCTCAAAGCATCTCTAACACTATCATCATCAACACATGCATCACCCAATGTAGACCTAAATGCATTAACCTCAGCCACAAGCTCACTAAACCAAAGTCTACCCATACAGAAACCTAAAACCCTAAGAACATCCCCCACAAGCATATCCCTACCTTCAAATAGGAATTCCCTCAAAGATTACACCAATAAAACTATGGTAACAGTTATATTTGAATTAATCCATTAAATTCAAATTGACCATTATGAGTGGTTCAAGCTTCAAAAATCCATACATAAATGGATATTACATGGAGAAAACATCGCCAACAACATATAAAATGCTAAAAATTAAGAATAAGGTGTATTCAAAGCAATCGAAATATCAAAAGATAGAGGTAATGGATTTCGAGGAGTATGGAAGATGCCTAGTACTAGACGATCTAATACAATTATCAGAACTAGATGAACATTTATACCATGAAATGCACGTACACCCCACATTAATAAGCCATGAAAACCCGGAGAAGGTGCTCATACTAGGTGGAGGAGATGGTGGAGTATTAAGGGAAGTGCTAAAACATGAATGTGTGAAGAAGGTTATAATGGTGGAAATAGATGAAGAGGTGATTAAGGCCGTTAAGGAATATATGCCAAACATACCTAGAGGCGCATTTGAAGACCCAAGAGTGGAAATAGTGATTGAAGATGGGAAGAAATATGTGGAGGAAACTAAAGAGAAGTTCGACATTATACTAATGGATTTAACAGACCCAGAACCATCAGGACCATCCATACAATTATATGGGAAAGAATTCTTCAAAGAAATTAAGAGGATACTGAAGGAGGATGGCATACTACTCCTACAATCATCAGGATATGAAATGTATGGGAGAAAGATACTGGAAATCCAGGAAATATTGAAGGAAATATTCAAGTATGTAGGCATATATGCCAGCTATGTACCAGCATATGGTGGAGAATGGACATTCACATATGCTTCAGATAAAGTGGATGTATTGGGATTAGGGTTGGAGGAGATATCTAGGAGATACCTGGATAGGAAACTAAACACAAGATACTATAATCCAGAGCTACACTTCTCACTAAGATACTCAATGAAAAGCCTTCTTGAAAAGATAAAACTCTTCTCAGAAATTCAAACTAAGCCACATCAAAGTATATCCTCGTAACCCCCTTACCCTTACTCTCCCTCTTCAAAATTTTTATAGAGCCAATCTCACCAGTGCTATGAACATGAGTTCCACCACAGGGGATAGCTATCCAATCCTTAACCTCAACGATCCTAATTGATTCCCCAACATCATGCTTTCTCAAATACAATTCTAAGGATTCACCAAACCTCGACACATATGATTCAGCCTCTTCTAAACCCATATAGCGAATGATTACAGGCCTATCCTCATTAACAATACTGTTAGCTAAAGCCTCAATTTTGTTAAGCATATCCCTCTGTATTGAAGTGGAGAAGTCCATGTGTCCACCATCAACCCTCTTACTCGCACTAACACATTTCACATTTAAACCATAAATGCTCCTAACGGATTGAATCAATATGTGGGCGGCTGTATGCATCCTCATCAACCTATACCTCCTATCCCAATCTATAACACCTTCAACATCATCCCCAACTTTGATGACCCCCTCAAGAAAACCACTATGAACCACACTACCATCATCAAGCTCATCCACACGCAAAACCTTAAAGGATCCATTAACACCCCTTATAACCCCGGTATCATGATCCTGACCACCACTAATCGGATAGAATGCAGTTCTATCCAAACATAGGTTAAATGAACCATCAGTTTCCTCTAAACTCAAAACTTTAGCTCTAAAACTTTTGATATATGAATCTTCAAGATAGAGTTTGATGGTCATTTAGATCAAGATAAAATTGTGGAAATTCAGATAAAAAGCTAACCATTAAAGATAAATGCATATCAGTTTAATGGTATTTTGGAATAACCAATTTCATCAAAATTGACTGGGTTAATTCTGATTAAACCCAAAACGACTTTAACTCCCCCTCCAATATTTACCTTTGTGTAAAATTGGAGGACTCTATTCTTAAAGTCGATGTTAGTCAATATTCCTAAACCCATAAAAACCCCATTTGAATCTTCAAAGGCAACGAGGAGTGGAATTAGATGTGTGAAGGGGATTATTAAACATCTCCTAGCATTAAATTCTTCAATAACCCTTTCCTTAACATCCTCATTGAAATCTAGATCCGAATACGGGAATACTATTATATCATCGCCCCTACGTATTGAACAAGCAACTTTAACTCCCAAAATCTTACCGATTAAATCGATTTCACCATTACCCATTGGAGTGCCTTGAAATATGTTTGGTTCAAATCCAATGAACTCGTCGATTGAAAACTTCTTGTTTGAAGCATCCTCAAACCACTTAACGTAATTCATTTGCCTAATAATCTTCCTATCAAACCTATCTCTAGCCCTAACCCTCTTGGAAGATGGAACCCTAAAAATTTTGCAATCCATTTTAATTGATGAAAATATTGGTTCAAGCTCACCACTACGCTCAATCCCTATAAGCACTTCAGGTTTAACGAGTTTAATCTTCTCTATCTTGAAGTCAACTCCACCATTGGATATCCATCCAGTGGTATTTATTATGAGGTAATCCAACTCAAACTTACTGGATAAATCCATAAGCTTCCTTAAACCATTAAAAACCCTATCACGAACATTAGCTGGGGATGTGGACCCCACAAAAACATATCCAACAGCATCCAACTGATCCAATGAGGAAACTGGACGTTTAACAAGGCCGAGAGCCATAGTTGTTGGTGGACCCAACTCATTCTGACCAACATCAGCATCCAAAACTCCAACCTTAAAACCATTATTGAAGAGATTATTAGAGAGGAATGTTACAAGTGTGTTCTTACCAGAATCCAAACCACCTAAAACCATAACTTTACCCTTAACATTAGATATCTCTGAAACCAACTTACGCCAATCATCTGGAATGCCATCATCCTCAACGGCCATGACATAAGCTCCACTGGAAACCCCAATTCTACAGTCACTTAAAGCCTTCAAATAAATGGATTTACAACGCTTAACAATTATGGATTCACCTTTAACAATCCTAGCTCCAAAAACTTCAACAATCCCACTATCCACAACTATCTTAGCTGGACCAGCTATCCAAAGAGTTTCATTAACCTTCAAATTAAGGAATCTTGAGCCGATTCCTAAACTCAAGGCTACGACACCATCAATCCATCCAAGTATCTTGGGCCTCGATCATCAACTCCAGCAATAACCACAATACCATCATCACTTAAGTGAAACTTAAGTATATCTTTAACTCTATCTAAATCCTCCTTATATACGAGGATGTGAATAGCTTCACCAATCATGTTTTGAGTGGCTAAATTGAATCCAGCAGAATCCAAAACATCCAACAAATACTTCAACCTCGCAGTCATGAAACCAGATTTCAAAGCAAAATCCCTACAACATTTAAAGAAGACTTCCACAGATGGATCCCTCAAAACCTCATCAAGCACACGTCTACCGAGAACTTCTATAAAACTGAGGAAACTTCTATCCCTAAGAAACCTTCTTTTATCAATTGGATTGAAGGCTACTGAAACTATATAGCAATCATTTGGTATGAATATCCTATCCACAATAGCATATCCAGGACCCCCAGGCTTAACAATAATTCTCACTCCACCAACACCACCACAAACCCCACTAACAGTTCCCAATCCAGTGCCACAGTAATAGTCCACGAGATGCGCTATCCTAGCCATCTCGATGAAAGTCTTCTTAAACCCCAAAGCCTTACATAAAGCCATAGTTACAGCGATAGCGCTGGCACCACTAGTCCCATAACCGCACCCCACAGGCACATCAATAAATTGATCCACCTCAACATGATAATTTGCACCAACCACCCCAAGAAGCTCCAAAACCTTACCCACAATAAATGAGTCAAAAAATCTACCATTAACCCTAGATACTAGGGAAAAGCCATTACTGGAATCTTCAACCCCCACTCTAACCCTAACCCCAACATTTAGGGGGAAACCCCCACCAATAGCTCCACACTCCAATGGATTATCAACAATATGTGGGGAGAAGAAGCTGGATATAGATGCTGGTGAAAAGGCATATGCAACCCTCAAACATATGCCACCAAAAATAAAGTATAAAAGTTTACATTTAGATATAAATATCCATGATGAGTATGAGGGATAGCGTTTGGCACACCGAAGAGTATTGAGAAGAGCTCAGACTATGAGAAGCTTATAGAGGTATTCGGAGCAAAAGAATTTAATGAGGAATTAGCTGGAAAATTCAAAAACAAACACAAATTCATACAACTCAAAATGGTGTTTGCACATAGAGATTTCGACAAATACCTAGAAGAAGGGGGGACGGGTAAAACTCTAGCCATAGTTTCAGGTAGAGGGCCATCGGAAGAGCTTCATATGGGCCACCTAGTCCTATTCGAATTCATAAAGTATCTACAAGAGGAATTGAATGCAAAAGTTTTCATACCATTATCAGATGATGAGAAATACGTCTTCCAAAAGGTGGAAAGCTTAGACGTAGCATACAAGTACGCTTTAAGCAATGCACTAAGCATAATATCACTGGGATTCAAAGAGGAGGATACAAAACTATACATATCAACTAGAAGTGGATGGGTTTATAGACTTGCAGTAAGCTTCTCAAAACACTTAACATACAATACTGTGAAAGCGACATTCGGATTCACCGATGAAGTAAATATAGGTGAAATATTCTATGCAGCAACACAAGCAGCACATATACTTGGACCAACAATCATGTATGGATACCCGGTGGTAGTTCCAATAGGTATGGATCAAGACCCATACATGAGACTAAGTAGAGACATAGCTGGCAAATTAAGGGTATTCAAACCAGCATCACTATACATAAAATTCATAAGAGGATTAACAGGGGAACCCATGTCAGCATCAAAACCAGAAACATCAATATTCATAACAGACACACCACAAACCATAAGAAGCAAGGTTTGGGCAGCATTCACCGGTGGAAGAGCAACCGTGGAAGAGCAGAGGAAGCTTGGAGGTGAAGCTGAGAAATGCGTGGTCTACGAATGGCTCTCAATATTCCACTTTAAAGACGTAAAGGATATCGAGGAACATTACTGGAAATGCAGAAGGGGGGAGATACTCTGCGGAGAATGCAAGAATATGCTAACAAAAACATTAATTAGATACATGGAAGAGCACAATAGGAAGCGCATGGAAAACATCAACAAGCTACAAAAGTACTTTGAACATGAAATATGAATAATGGAAAACAAGATAAACAGGAAGAGGCATAATTTTAGACATGAGTGAAAAGGGTAGAATAGCATTTCTAGACATTGAATCAACATCATTAACAGCAGATAGTGGATTCATAGTTGGAATTGGAATAATGTGGGATGATGAAAAATGGAGCCATGAATTCCTGAAGGGAAGCGTCATAGAGGGAGAAGCTGAACTCATAAGGAAGAGCATCAATGAACTATCAAATGCCACAACAATAGTGACATGGAATGGATTGGCATTCGACATTCCAATGCTCATAGCTAGAGCCATAATACACAACATTGATCCAACACCAATAATTCTAAAAGAGCACGTAGATCTATACAGGTATGCAAAGAAGCTACTCAGACTAAGCGAATACAGCCTAGATGCGGTGGCAAAGTATATGGGAATACCAAAGAAGGTTGAATTGAAGGGGAGGGATATGCCACCATACTATATGAAGGCAATAGCTGGAGATCAAGAAGCCATGAAACTCATAATAGAACACTGCTACGACGATCTACAAGCACTGAAAAAGATATATGATAAAATGAGGAAAATAGTGGATGCAGTGAAAAGTATTGAATTGGAAAACATTATGGAGGAATATGTATGAGTGAAAGAACAATATTGCCAGCAATATCCATACTAATACTATTCCTTGGAATAATACTGTTAACCCTAGAACAAGACATAGGGATAGCTCTAGTGATAATAGGTGGAGCCAGCATACTTATAATTGGAGTAAGCTCAATGATGAGGGGGATTAGAAGAAGAGTATAAATTAAGGATATCCAACTATTAATTAAAACATGCAATGTTCAATGAAGTAAGGGATGAAAATGAGGGATACCGTAATATTAACCCATGGCGACATAGATGGAATAGCCTCCGCAGCCATATTGCTAAGATACCTAAAAGTAAAGATGAACATAAAAGATAATGATATAGAGGTAGAATTCACAGGTCCATCAGCACTACCAGAAAAGCTTAAAGAGCTAATGAACAATAAAAATGTGAAAAAAATATACATAACAGACATATCCATAAACGTAAAAAACTCTGAGAATACTAAGGGCATAATTAAAAAGCTTAGTAGTGAAGGGAAAAGAATAGTATGGATGGATCATCATCAATGGAGCGCTGAAGATATAAATGAAGTAATGAAGTCAGTAGATTCAATAATAGTGGAAAAGACTCCAAGTGCCGCAAGAATAGTCTACGAGAAATTCATGAAGGAAGATGAGGTATCCAGGAAGATAGCTGAATACGCAGATGACATCGATGCATTAACAGACAAATTCAATGAAAGCTTCATACTAAGAGCATTAAGCTTCAAAAATGGGTGGAAAGAGAAGCTTCTAATAAAATTCTCAAATGGAATATTCTGGGATGAGGAAATAGCAAGGGAAGCTGAAAAAATAAAGAGGAGGACTGAACGTGACGTTAATGAAGCATACAATAAAACAAGAGTATATGAAACGAAAAGCGGATTAAAGTTTGGATTAATTGATTTAAGGGGGGCTAAGACGCCTAAAAGCTGGCTTGCTAAGAGAGTCTCAGAAAAATTCAACCTAGACTTCACACTGGTCTGGAGGAAGGATGATGCAATCTCACTATACATAGGGAACAAGTCAAAGAATATAAACCTATTAAAGATAGCAGAGGAATTTGGTGGTGGAGGACACCCCTTCGCATGTGGCTTCAGAATGAAGCTATCATGGAAAAGCAGAATCATAAACTACTTGACATTGAAAAGGAAAATTTTGAAAGAAGTTGAAGACGTCGTGAAGAAGATTATTGAATTAATGTGATCACCTTAAAATCATAAGAAGTCCAAGTATTCCAAGACAAAGCAATAAAACCCCAATGGACAGCAAACCTGAACCAGTAAGAGAGAAAGCCAGCATGCTGGCAGAGAAAAACATCAAAATGAAACCATTAACAATCCAGAAACTATCCCTAGACGCAAACTTCAAACCATATGTTAGAGTCCAAAGAGATAAGGCTAAGAGGAAGCCGGAGAACATATCCAGCAGTCCAATATGAAATCCAAGGTAAAACATTATGAAGATAACCCCAAAATAAATTAAAGCTATTATGAAGGCAGCGAAGCCGTAACTAACTTTTTGCAAGTAAAACCACCAAACCAACAATATATATAACTAGAAATCAAGATAAATGATTTGTCTCAACAACGAGGTGAATGCGGAATGCATAAGAGAATACTGGTGGCACTTGGTGGAAATGCAATAAAGAAAGCTGATGAGCTGGGTACATATGAAGAACAATTGAAGAACGTTTATAAGACATGCGTAGAGCTTGTAAAGTTAATAGAGATGGGATATGATATAGTGATAACGCATGGAAATGGGCCGCAAGTTGGAAATCTATTAATACAACAAGAAGCAGCAGCAAAGGAGGTACCTCCTCAACCTTTAGACGTTTTAGGAGCTATGACACAAGGACACATAGGATACCTCATTCAGAGAACTTTAAAGAATATACTCATGAAGAGGGGGATAAAGAGGGAGGTTGCAACGATAATAACGCAAGTGGAAGTAGATAAAGATGATCCAGCATTCAAAAATCCAACAAAACCCATAGGACCATTCTACGATGAAAAGGAAGCTGAAGAGAAGATTCGTATGGGAATGACTATAAAGAAGGTTAAAATTGGAGTGGGGAAAACTTATAGGAGGGTTGTTCCATCACCAGAACCAATAAGGATACTTGAAGGTAAAGTTATAAAGAGACTTGTGGATGAAGGAGTAATAGTGATAGCATCCGGGGGAGGAGGGATACCTGTAACCTTAGAAAATGATGAATACACTGGCGTGGAAGCGGTCATAGACAAAGATTTGGCGGGTGAAAAACTTGCAGAGATAATAAATGCAGACATACTCCTAATACTAACCGATGTGGAAAAGGTTAAATTGAATTTTGGGAAACCAAACGAAGTGGACATTGACAAAATGACTGTGGAGGAAGCTAAGAAGTATTATGAGGAAGGACATTTCCCACCTGGAAGTATGGGACCAAAAATACAAGCCTGCATAAGATTTATAGAGTGGGGTGGAGAAATGGCAATAATAACATCATTGGAGAAGGCTGCAGAAGCATTGGAGGGGAAAACTGGAACAAGAATTTATAGGGGGTAAGAATTTGAGCGTAAAACATAAGGAGGAGGCATTGAAGGAGGCTAAGGAAGTAAAAGTTGCAATAATAGTTGTGAGCACATCGAGATATGAGAAGAAGATTCGGGGAGAACCATTTGAAGATGAATCCGGAGAAATAGCTAAGAAGATAATTGAGAAATATGGATATACGGTTACATGTAAGGAGATAGTGCCAGACGATAAGGGGATTATACAAATGTGGGCAAAGAAGAGGATTGAGGAGGGGGATGATGCAATAATATTCATAGGTGGAACAGGATTAAGCAAAACAGACTTAACATATGAAGCTATAATGGAAATTTTGGAAAAGGAGATGGAGGGTTTTGGAGAGATATTTAGGATGCTAAGTTATAGGGAGATAGGGTCTGCAGCAATAATGTCAAGAGCCACAGCTGGAATTCTAAATGGGAGATTACTTGTTGCAATACCTGGATCTCCAAACGCCATACCCATAGCCTTAGAAAAACTGCTACTACCAGAATTACGCCACATAATATTCCATGCGAGGAGGAAATAGATGAAGGGTAAGAGGAAGATTATCGAAAGAAGAATGGAAATAATTGAAGCACTTAAAAAGTTGGATGAAAATGTCGATCTAATAATAGTGGAGGGTAAAAGGGATAGGTATGTTTTGAGGAAGCTTGGATGCAAAACCAACATAATAGCTCTAGGAGACACACATAAACCACTACTAACATTAATAGAAGATCTAAACATGAAGTACATGGGACTTAAAGTTGCAATACTCACAGATTTCGATGAGGAGGGGGAGGAGCTGAATAAGAAGATAGAAAGAATACTTGAAGGTAGTAGCTTAAAGGTTGAGAGAACTCTAAAGGATAGGCTTAGGAAGGCTATGTTGGAAGAGAACAGGAGGAGAATAGAAGAGTTGATTGGATTATTGGAAGAAGAAATTTAAGTTAAAATTACATCAGTTTGTAATGTAAAATTTGGAATTGATACACTATGGGGATATCTGGAATAGCGGAATTACCATTACATTATGGTAAAGCCCCAAGATGGCTCTTCCAGAGAATGGTAAAATTGGCATCTGAAATGCTTGAAATAATGTACAATGAATTTGGGGAATTGAAGATAATGGAGAGGTTAAGCAATCCAATATGGTTTCAAGCATTCAGCAATGTTCTAGGATTTGATTGGCATTCTTCAGGGTCAACTACAGTGACATGTGGAGTTTTAAGGGAAGCACTAAACAAAGTGGAAATAAATTTAGCATTAGCTGGGGGTAAAGGTAGGAAGAGCCTTGAAACCATAAACGACATAAAAAGCATATCTAACAAGTTCGGGTTAAATGAGGAGGATACAGCCAAACTTGAGGAGAATAGTAGATTAACTGCAAAGGTGGATAATGTAGCATTACAAGATGGATTCACAATATACCATCATGCAATGCTAATATCTAGAGAAGGGAAATGGTGCGTAATACAGCAAGGAATGAACATCAACCTAAAATATGCAAGGAGATACCACTGGTTCTCAGAGGATATAAGGGATATGGTTGAAGAACCACATAAAGCAATATCATGTCAAATAAAGATGGAAAGAGTGTTAAATCTAGTGGATAGGGAGAGTGCGGAGGCTAGGAAAACCATAGTGGACATAGCTAATGAGGGGCCTACGAAGATAAGGAGATACTTAGCTGAAGCAAATAGAATACTATGCAGAAGTGAAGGGATCGATAAATGGATAAACAAATCCATAACGACCAATAGAAGGATTAGCAGTGAGGATTACATAATATATAAACCAATAGATGAGAAGAGGATTGATTGGCGTAAACTTGAGGAAATATATAGCGTTAAGGTGGAAGACTTCAAGAACCTCTTGCTACATCCAGGCATAGGTCCAAAGACCATTAGAGCTTTATCATTAATCTCAGAGCTCATATATAATGAGCCACCATCAAAGAGGGATCCAGTAACACACATATATGATCCAGTGAAGTGGTCTTATACAGTTGGAGGTAAAGATGGAATTCCATATCCGATATCCAAGAAGCATTACGATGAAGTAATATTGGAATTGAGGAACATAGTGGAAGCTATAAGGAGGGATGAGGAGGAAAAGAGGATGGCTTTCAGAAACCTTAAAAGGATATCTGAAAAATGGAGTGTTGAAATTTAAGTTAACCTTTAATGATGCCATGCTTCTCCAGTAAATCGACAACTAAATCTATTGGAAGAGCATACCTAACATGATTATCCCTACCCACCATCGTTTCAGCCATAAACATTGAGTTCAAAATGGCTTCTTCAACGGCCTCCACAGTAGCTTTAAACAAGTACGACATATACCCCTCACTTAACACTTGAAGTTCACGGGTTGGAGATTCCTCATAATGTGGTATCCTATTAGCTGTGGAGAATGCCACAACAAAATCGCCACTACCATGGGATGAGTATCCACCGGTCCTCGCAATACCATGAGTTGCACGTTTAGCTAATCTATGAAGTTGCCTGGCAGTTAAAGGTGCATCTGTAGCCACTATAACCACTATAGATCCACTTCCATCACCACCCCTAACACCGTAATCCTTCAACTTCAACCCAACGGGAATTCCAGCTATAGTTAAATCCTCCCTACGACCAAAATTGGATAAAACCAGTACACCCACAACGTATCCTCCAGCCTCCTTGGGTAGCACCCTCGAAGCAGAGCCTATTCCACCCTTAAACTCGAAACATGACATACCAGTTCCAGCCCCAACATTACCCTCAACAACGGGGTTTGAGGAAGCATTTTCAATAGCTTTAAAGACGTGTTCATGCTTAACATGTCTCCCCCTAATGTCATTCAAGAATCCATCATTACACTCCAATACAACTGGATTAACAGTGCCAGTACTAACACCTATATCTGGATTTAAACTTAACATATACTCTATGATTGCATCAGCCACTATACCCACATTCAATGTGTTGGTTAAAGCTATTGGTGTTTCCAATTGTCCAAGCTCATTCAATTGAATTAAACCAATGGGTTTACCAAAACCATTAATTACAAATGAACTTGCTACAACCTTACTCTTAAAAACATTCCTATCTTCATGTGGGAATATCACGGTTACACCAGTCCTAATTGGACCCTTACCTGGAATAAGCTTCCCCTCACCCTCAATGATGGTGTAATGTCCAACCATAACCCCCTTAACATCAACTATCGAATCACTAGCTCCAGTATCAAATACACCTATCCTTAATCCAATATCCCTAACCCTCACCCTACCCAAAGGGGGTCACCAAACAATTATTTAAATGGGGCTTTTGAGAATTTAAGTTTGTATGATCCCTGAAAGAATTGTTAGATTGCTTAGAGGAGAGCCTAGGGAATACTACATCATTGACGGAGAAACAAAACTTATAAAACCGGAACTATATCCACATGGCAAAGATAAAGTGCCAATACTATGCGAAACCGAAGAGGATCTCCCAACATATAAGGGGTATGTAAGTGGATTTAGATCCATCATAAAAGTTTTGGAGGATGGGTATGTGGTAAAATTGAAGGGGATAGGAATACCCTTCAAAGATGTCAAACCAATATACAAGAACAACACCATATACACATACTACTTCACAAACGAATATATTGGAACTGGACAGTTAATGTGGGGATTCATGACCCCCAAGGAGGCTGAAGAGGAATTAAACAATATGATAATGTTAAGGGAACTGAGAATCCCAGTTCCAGAACCCATAGGATTAGGATACTATGAGAGGATAAAACTGCTGAAGATTAAGGATAGATATGAACTTACAAACAAGATTATGAGTGGTGGACGTGGGGAACTCATAAAGATGCTTGAGGAAAGCGCATGGGAGCAGCGTGGGGCATGCATATTCTATAGGAATGTAAGTGATGTGAGAGCAGATGAAATACTATACGGACTATTAATGCCAAAAGTGGAGAAGATAATTAACGTTAAGGAGGTTAAAGCATATCTTAAATGGCTTGGATCATCATGCGGATATAATCTAAGATTACTCCACGAAAATGGTATAATACATGGAACGGTGTTTGATGCAAGTGGATTGGGCATATATACAAACTCCCATTTGGCAAACCATGTAGTGGGGCTGGAGGAAACATACATAACAGACTTCCATTTAACGAGGAAAATGGGTGGAAAGGAATTTGAGAGGATGAAGATGGAAGAATACTATGCCTTATGGCATATCATGAACCCACTACCATCAGCGGAGAAATTCATAATTTCACAGATAAAACGTACAACGATACTGAATGCTCCGGAAGTAATTTCACAAATGCATACGTGGGAAGGGTTTCAAGCCTTCAATGAAATAGTGAGCCTTCATGGGGGATACTATAGACCTGAAAACATATACGAGGAATTCACAGAGAGCCTGATAGATGGAATAGAATATGGGTATAATAAAATGAAGAAGTATGAATTGGAGGGGAAGGTGAAGAGGAGGATGCTCATGGCTCTAAGCATATTGAAAGATGCCTTCCTAGAATTATATGGACTTCCAAAGGGGATGGAGAGGGGGAGGGAGGTTGTGGGGATAGTTATGGATTCAAAGAAGATCGATGGGAAAACGATTTCAAGAAAAATAAGTGAAGTTAAGAGTAGAATTGAAGAGCTACTTTAAACGGCTCTTATCAATCTCCAACAAAACTTCTTCCATAATGTTCAAAGCTTTATCCATTAATTCAATGGATATGTTCAGTGGTGGAGCTATTCTAATCGATGAAATACCGCAACTTATAACTGCAACACCACGTTTAAAGCAATTCATTAGGAATGATTCAAGCTCCTTAACAGCTGGCTCCTTACTCTTCCTATTCCTAACCAGCTCAACACCTATCATAAGCCCCTTACCCCTAACATCACCTATAAGCTCGATCTTCTCAGCCATCTCCCTAAACCTCTTCATGGTGTAATCCCCAACTTTAATGGCATTCTCCATCAACTTCTCCTCCTCAATAACATCAATAACAGCTGATGCAGCAGCACATGAAACTGGATTACCTCCAAATGTGGATGCATGACTACCTCTCGGCAGAGACATAACATCAGCTCTACCGATCACAGCTCCAAGTGGAAGCCCAGCGGCAATCCCCTTAGCCACCGTGATAAGGTCTGGGGTTACATTCCAATTCTCTATTGCAAACCACTTCCCAGTTCTACCCATGCCAGCTTGAACTTCATCTGAAACCATTAGTATACCGTAAT
>NZ_JANGFQ010000002.1:0-103389 GCF_024707025.1 Candidatus Culexarchaeum yellowstonense | reverse complement strand
TTAGTTGCGTCTAAGTAAACTAAAAAATCATCATATCAATTTTAATATTTCAACCTTAATTTGGAAACAGTATCTAGAAGCCTTCTTAATAGGCATATTACTGACATAAACCCTGGAGTTATTTTCTAAGTATATTTTAATAGTTGAGCCAAGAAAGTTCTTCGACATGATCAAATACTCATCCTAGACATTTAAATAAAAATCTTATTGAGCTTGACTTATGAATTAATTAGGAATTCCTGAAGATTTCATTAAATTTTAACCAAGTACTTCAGAAATGTACATGCATACACACATACCCCCTGAAATTTCCAAGAATGCATAATTAAGCAAAGTTTGGCTATGCATATCATTATGAAGTTAAGTATAGCAACATCATTACTAAAAACTTCAGCCAAGGGAGACTTAGATCGTCATTCTTCATATTTACTATACAAAATAATGTTTAAAAAGTGGCTTAGAAGAGAGAAGTTGAGAATGAATGCATTAAAATCAAAATTTTTATTATAAGATTTAACTTGAATCAGGCATACATTATTGATCAGTTATTACACCAATTCATATCTGGGGTGGTTCCAGATCACAATATAAAAATCATTATAGAATAGAGGACCATAAATAGTGAAACACTGTTATAAAAGAAAGATCATTGAAAACGTGAAGGAAAGTTGTTATCATTCTCTAACTTTAGTAAAGTAAATGTTTTGAAGTTTTAGAATAAAATTTTTAATAATATCAAAAGTTAAATTAAGATACGCTTTATACCTACAAGACTTTCTATTAATATCTACGAGGCTGTACCAGCATTTAATATTAAAAGTATTAAAAGGATGTTAAATTATGAAAGTTAAGAATACAGCAGAAAAGAGTGCCAGGGTAATTGAAGATGTCAACGCATGATTAACATACTAATCTCCAAGCATGTTTTTTAGAGTTATTGAGTAGTATTTTAAACGGTATAACATAGTGGATGTTGTGGTAAAGTTCAAGATGTTATATATGATCAGCAGTAAATATACCACAAATAAGTGACAGTCACATATGTTGTATCACATTCATGTGACGATCATATCTGAAGACCATAAATTTATGTTAATTAAATTAGAGGGAGATACTGGTAGATGATGATTGATAGGGGGAATCCAATAAAAATTCACATAATAGTTATTTTTAGTTACCCAGAATATTGAAGTAGAATAGGATATATTGTGATGAATGTAACGTTTCATCCAAAAGAGCTTTAAATAAGAAGTGATATAAAAATCATATAGATGTAAATATGAGTGAAGAACACCAAAAAAGAGAAAGTACAAACAGTATTGAAGAATCCTACAAGGAAATTATAGCCTATTTAGAATTAATTAACAGAAAATTTTCAAGGATAAGGATGCTAGAAGAGAGACTTGAGAACTTGGAAGAAAATTTAAACATTATAATTAGTAGGATGCGCAGAATAGAGGATATGTTACGTGATTACATTGGTGCTTATGAGGAAAGGAGTAGAGGACCTGCTATATCCATACGCCCAAAGAGTTATAGTGAAAAACCGATCATTGAAAAATCAAGGGAAACCGTCGAAGAAATAAAGGAGAAGAAAATAGCGACGCCTACAAAAGAAGAGAAAACCGGTGAAGAAATAATAAATAAAATAAATACTTTAACCGAAACCGAAAAACAAATAATAAGCATACTTGCAAAAAACCCCGATATCAGAGGTGGAACAGCACTAGCTAGACGTATAGGAAAAACCAGGGAGCATGTAAGTAGACTTTTGAAAAAACTTGCAGATGAAGGCATATTGATAAGGGATGAAAAAAGCTGGCCATACAAGTATATAGTCCCTGATAAAATAAAACAGTATATTATAGTAGATAATGATGTGAAATAGTGACTTTAAATCACATAATCACATAGAATTTGATGCTTCAAGAGAAATACGGTACATACGGTTTATTCTAGACCCTTTACATGATAAAATCCCTGAGCGATTTAATCTTGATAAGTAAGATGAAACAGTATTCAAAGGTAATCGTTCCCCATAATACCTATAGTATGCGTCAACAACATCCTTCGTAGTAAACCAACGATCTTTAAACTCTTTCTCCAGCAATAT
This sequence comes from Candidatus Culexarchaeum yellowstonense, assembly GCF_024707025.1. Lineage (NCBI taxonomy): Archaea > Thermoproteati > Candidatus Culexarchaeota > Candidatus Culexarchaeia > Candidatus Culexarchaeles > Candidatus Culexarchaeaceae > Candidatus Culexarchaeum > Candidatus Culexarchaeum yellowstonense. The sequence goes on along the minus strand of NZ_JANGFQ010000002.1, from coordinate 101,276 downwards.
TATCAGCGACTCTTTGATACTATTCCTTTTATGTGATATGTTAACATCTGTGATTTCATTTTGAGAATAATTATCACTAGGAAGCCCTGTCAACTCAATCAATTCAACCAATTGCTTTATTTTCTCAACATCGAAGGATCCTTCAATAGAGATCGTGATTTTATTACCGTCAGGAGACGTATACTGCAATAACCATTTCCCTCCCTTCCTTGAACCATGCACCAATGTTATACACCTCCAAACATGCTGAGCTAATAGAAATGAAGAAACATTAATATATGGAAAGTAAGGGAAATATAAAAGTTACTTTTCTGTAATCAGTGTTTGCGTCAGTATGAATATAATTAAAAGATAAATATAATCACGCTTTTTGAAAAATAAAGTTTTTCTGCCAAAAAATCGGTATTAAATTATTTCAGAAAACCAAATAGAGTTTAAATAGTATTTTTTCCCTTTTTTTCAAAATTCCATTGGAAATTATGGGGTTCGACTGTTGACATCCAATTATTAGAAATATTCAAAAAGATGGAGAGCATATTAGGATAAAAATTGATAAAATTTAAGGAAGATATCACCATTAAATCCTAGGTAAAGTGGATAGCAAATAACTTTGACTAAACAGTGAACTATTAACAAACTGATTTGGTTAAAGCAAATGTTGTAACCTAGATCTATAAAATCAAAAAATATTTTTGGTGATGATGTCAGTTAACATTAACTTCATTATGAGCATTTTATTTCATGATGCTTATGATAGAAAAATTTATATATTGAAATTGAAACATCTGTGAACATTACAATCATAGTTCATCATGTATAGAACATAAACTACTACATTAAAGCCTTTTTGATAAGTAAATGTATCCATATGGAACTATGAATCTAATGAGAAAATTGAAGCGAATGGTGAATCGCCATCATGAATTTTATCATGGTCTATGATTCCATATGGAACCATAAACCATCAAAGAAGTATGTTAAAGAAAGAAAGAGCGTTCTGTGTAGTGATCTCAGAAACTAATTCGATGTTTATATTTTTTAACTCGGAAATCATTTTTGCTGAGTAAATTAAATTGGCAGGTTCGTTTCTCTGGTTGGCATAAGGTGAGAGGACAGGCGCATCGCTTTCTAGCATAATAGATTCTAATGGAATATTTTTAACTAGTTGCTGTTTTTGTGAGGACCTTACTATTGATGGAGGAATAGAAAAGAAGAAACCATTTTCTACAGCTTTTTTAGCCCAACTTATTTTACCATCAAATGCATGTAAAATTACCCTTTTTACATTTTCACTTATAAGGAGCTCTATAGCATCATCTCCCGCATTTCTTGAATGAACTATGATGGGTAAATTAACCTTCTTAGCAAAGGCTATCCATGAAATAAAAATTTCTTTTTGCTTATTTCTCAATGAAGAATCACGTATATAGTAATAATCTAGACCTACTTCACCTATACCTATGATTACATCAAGATTGTTGACTATAAAAGATTGATATTCTGTCAAAGTATTAATGTCAAAATTTGTGGAATCCCAGCCGCATGTCAAGAAGAGGAAATTCTTATGGGAATTCATCAATTTTATAGTTTTCATCGCTTCATCTTTTGAAAAAGCACAAGATATTATGGCAATAACATTGGATTTCTTCGCTCTCATGAGGACTTCTTCACGATCATTATCAAAACACTCATCCATGATATGGCAATGCACATCAACAAACCTCATAATCAACACCAACTAAAAATTAGGACATCAAATTCTTGAAAAGAGATCCCTAACCTGCTTTAATATGAATCTAAAGAATTCTTGCGTTTGTAACGGTCTAAGGCGGTATGCAGCTACTATTATCCTTGCAAATATTTCATCAGATGGCAGGTCCTTTCTTTCAGTTCTTCCTACATACCGATATATTTGGGCACGGGTTATTCCAATTTCTTTTGCGGCCTTTGAAATATTACCACCACAAGCATCGATAACTAAGTTGAGTAATTTTACTCTTTCATTTAATGGAACGAATTGTGCCAGTTTTTGTGCTCTTTCAATGTCAATATACGACAAGGGGGCACCCCTTAATTTCTATTGGAAAATACTCTGATTAATTACTTTTGGTTTATATGTTGAATAAATACTCTATTAGTTAAAAGGTTTAATTAATATATAATGCTTTTTATAAAGAATGTTAGATATTTTAGTCAAAAATATTCGAAACATTAAATTTACAACTTTTTCAAGAATATCAACTTTTATTTCCAGTGGAAAAAGAGGGGCCGCTCTTAGAGCAAAAAAGACCTGAGTAAGTATTCCGGGTAAACATGTTAATGCTCTTGGTATGCTCTCAAAAATTATATAAAGTATGGGGTTTCAGTGGTGTAAAAAGGAGGAGGATTGCTCATGTATTCAAAGCAGGACCTGAACCTTATGTTTGCGATTCATGTATTCGACTGCTTTACACTTTAAGTAGATTCAGATTTTACTTTGTAAAGCTAGGTCCTGAAAAATAAGCTACGATCAAAGCTAAGTATGTCATCAATTTGCTTCAAAATATATTCATAATTTTCATCTTTCCATATTAAAAATGCACGATCAAGTTCTCGTGTAATTTGGCTTTCTTAGGTATTAACCGAAAGTCTTGTAGGTATAAGTGTAGATCGTATATTTGTATGATTCTATTCCAGTGGTTACATCTACAATATGGAAAGAAGTCTTACATTGCGACTATGTATAGTGTAAGAATTCCGTTTTAGAGAAGCTTCAATACGATTTGCATTATATGTACTTGGTAGCGGGGGGTGGATTTGAACCACCGACCTCGGGGTTATGAGCCCCGCGGCATAACCTGGCTAGCCCACCCCGCTTTTAATCTATTTTTCTAATGTTGCTTTTCTGGGCAATAAGTTTTACTATTCTATTCCCCCTTATTTATTAGTTAATGTTAGCGTGAAGGGTTTCACTCCAATACCAATTTTTTATCATTTTTTGCTGCGAATTATTTACTCTTTCATTCGTATATCTTATTAATGGTTTTGTTAAATGTCTATGTGATCGTGGTGGTGGTAGATAAATTCCTTCGTAGATGTTTCTCAAAACAACTTCTTCTTCCTTCCTTAAATTTATACCAGCCTTATATTTGCATTTCTCACATTCGAATCCTTTGTTTTTTCCTTCACTTTTCATAGTTGCTCCACATACGGGGCATTTTGGATTTCTTTTCCTAACGATTTTTTCTAATTTTTTTACATACAGTTTTTCCACATTTATTGTTAAAGTATTGTTATGTTCTTTTACAACTCCGTAGACTTTTATTATATCTCCACATTGTAGTTGCATAGCCATCTTTTTAAGTCGTTTGGTAGGTTCATAAATTGCGCATTCAATAGTGTCATTACATTCATCTGTTATGGTTAGTATTAAGTGGCCTCCTTTTATTATTTTTGGTGGGCTAGAGATTTTACCTAGTAGCTTTACAGCGTCATAGCACTTTAATTCTTTGATTCTTTTTATATCCATGTAGTGCATATCTGTGCCTTGGTTTGTTTTGTAAATCACCCATCTTTCTATAGGCTCATATACTTTTATTTTTTGGAATGCAGTTAGCAGGATTTCTGGGCTCTCTCCTCTTATTCCAAATAATACTGGGTCAGGTCCTCTTGGAGTAATTAATATTCTATTTTTCTCGTAATCTATATTGTTAAATGTATAGGGGGATGTTAATTTATCCATTTCATATACGCTTTTTTCATCTATTTCCCTCTTTTTCCCATAATTCTCTTTCCTCCTATAAGCTAAGAGTTCGAATGTGTAATCCCCCTCGTCAAGTGTCAACCCTATTGCGCTTATTGCTCCTATAATGCCCCTTTTCTTATCATTGAGTGTGAACAATTTTAGATTACTTCTTTCTGCAATTTTTACTGCTTGATCTATATCTATTACTCTTCTTACACTCTCATATGCAAATTCTTTTAAAAAAATTGGTACTTCTCCTTTTAAGAATGCTATTGTCGGTTCTGTATTTTCATCTATATATGCATTTTCTAAAACTTTTTTGATAACCTCTTCTTCAATTTTTGTTACTTCATCATATGTGACCTCTATTCTCAATGCTATAGCTCCGTTACCTCTAGTTTTCCAAGGTATGTTTGGGTTTAACCTTATCAAGTTTGGGTAATCTAGAAATTTGACTTTTCCATTTTTTAAAAGTTCTTCAATTACTAATGCTCCTACATATGTTGTACATCCACCACTGAGTGAATCTGTATCATCGATTCCTATATGCATCTTTATGTGCATAAATAACATTAAAAAGTGGAGGGTGTTTTGCTAAATATTTTATTTTTTTCCTGCCTCAACAACGATCATAGTCAACGTCGATCGTACTTTACTCATTTTCCTTATTTTTAGTGTTATTATTTCCTTTAGCTTATCTATATTTTCTGCTCTGACCTTTGCAATAATGTCATATACACCATAGATTACATACGCTTCTTCTACTCCTTCAATTTGTATAATTTCTTTTGCAACTTCTCTTTCAGCACCAATTTCAGTATTTATAAGTACAAATGCCATACTCATAATATTCTCCTTCTTAATTTATTACGAAACTAAAATTTAAGCTTTAGCAAATGAACTTATATTTTGATGGTGTCTTCTTCAATGGTTAATGAGCTACCTCCTTTATACGTTTGGCATTTGCATGAATGCGATCCTCATAAATGTACTTCAATAAAACTAAAAAAGCATGGTTTTGTCAAGTTTATTCCATCTCTGAAGTATGCAAATAAATCTTCTATAGTTTTAAACCCTTTATCAAATAAAGTATTAAGTGTAACTGATAAATCGATGGTGGAAAAGTGGGGTTTAGTTGTCATAGACTGTTCGTGGAAAGATACTACTATTTTGGACAAATTTAAAAACATTAATATGGGAAGAAGATTGCCTTTATTTTTTGCTGCCAATCCAACTAATTATGCGAAACCATATATTTTAAGTAGCGTTGAAGCATTTGCATCTGCTTTAATAATAATAGGGAAATTGAATCTTGCCGTAAGATTGTTATCTCTTTTTAAATGGGGTGAAACCTTCCTCTCCCTAAATAAATTGTTAATAGATTCTTATCTGAAAGCAAGAGATGAATTTGAAATTAGAAGAATTGAAGAAGAGTTCTATCGACATTACATAATTAAGTAGGGGGTGTGTGGTGGTAGCCCACCTTTTGTTTTAGCAGGATTCGTCTAAGCGGCCTACCCGAGCCTCATGTGGCCCTCATAGGCTCCTTTTTGGCCTTACCCCCGCAAGCTGGCCGTTGCAACCAATCTTCCAGCCTCATCAATAGCTTGCTCGGCCTTTTACAAGGCCTATGCTACATCATCTTCATCTAGCTGGAAGGGGTGTCGTTTCTGTGCCACGCTAGGATTCTCATCCTACCCCTATAAGTGGGGTTGCGGTGCCACAATGGGGGTGGGCTTCCTCAGGCAAGGAGTGTACTCCTTGCCCGGCGCCTGCTCCACCACTCACCCCCCACATTGCCATGCATAGTTGGGAATATCGTTTGGCATATTTTGCAAGTTATGCCACCTCGGGTTATTGGGAGTGGCGGGCTGAGTGCCTCGACCTTTCGGTCTTGGCACGTACACCCCCACCCCATCAACGGGATCTTCTATCCCCACCCTCGTCTCCAGCAGGGTATAGTCGCCTATACCCTCGCTGGAGAATGGCCGCCTATTTTCGGGGAGGGCTTCCCGCTTAGATGCTTTCAGCGGTTATCCCCCGTGGCGTGGCTGCCCGGCGCTGCCTTGTCAGACAACCGGTACACCAGAGGCCACGGCGCCCCGTTCCTCTCGTACTAGGGGCACCTTCCCCTCAGGCGGCCAGCACCCCCAGTAGATAGAGCCCGACCTGTCTCACGACGGTCTAAACCCATCTCACGTTCCCCTTTAATGGGCGAGCAGCCCCACCCTTGGGAGCTGCTGCACTCCCAGGATGGGAAGAGACGACGTCTGGGTACCAAACCGCGGGGTCGATGTGAGCTCTCGCCCGCGACGAGCCGGTTACTCCCGGGGTAACTTTTCTGTCATGTCCGGCCCCCACCAAGGGGGGCACGAACGTTCGCTAGGCCCGGGTTTCCCCCCTGTACCCCTTGCGTTCAAGGGTACAGTCAGGCCGGCTTTTGGCCTTGCCCTCTACAGCGGGTTTCTGACCCGCTTGAGCCGACCTTTGGGCGCCTGTGTTACCTTTTCGCAGGCGTGCCGCCCCAGCCGAACTGCCCACCTGCCGTTGTCCCCGACCATAACGGTCGGGTTAGGGGGATAGTTGCGGAAGGGTGGTGTTCCATTGGCGCCTCCATAACCCCCGAAAGGGCTACTTCATAGGCTCCCACCTACGCTATGCATCCACAACCATCCCTCAGCAGCAGGCTGCAGTAAAGCTCCACGGGGTCTTCTCGTCCCACTGGGGGTTGGTGGACTGTGCACCACCAGGTGGGTTCACCGGGTCCTGGGCTGGGACAGTGGGGACCTCGTTGATCCATTCATGCACGCCGGAACTTACCCGGCAAGGCATTTGGCTACCTTAAGAGAGTCAGAGTTACTCCCGGCCTTCGGTGGCGCTTCACCCGGTTGGACCCGGGCTTCACGGACCACCAGTGGCCAGGATTCAGCCCCCGTACACACCCTTACGGGCTAGCGGGGACCTATGTTTTTATTAAACAGTCGGGCCCCCCTGGTCACTGCGACCTGAAGTCCCCAGCTTTAGCTGAAGACTTCAGGCACCCCTTCTCCCGAAGTTACGGGGCCAATTTGCCGAGTTCCCTAGCCCCAGGTTAACCCCGACACGCCTTGGGCTTCTCACCCAGAGACACCAGTGTCGGTTCTAGGTACGAGCATGGGGGATCCTTTCCAGTCCCCTTTTCATGGCCTCCAGGGATCGGCTGAACTGCCAGAGGCAGCTCATCACGCCTTCGTCCGGTTCTCACCATTACGGTTCTCCCCGGACTTCAGCGCTTGAATGGGGCGACGGCCCCACTCAGCCTACCCTGAAGGGTCGGGGACTGGACTTGCGTTGCCGCAAACGTACCCCCATGGCACCGGAATATTAACCGGTTTCCCTTTCGGTGGGTGCGAGTTACGCCCCACCTTAGGATCGGCTAACCCTCGGCTGACGACGCATTGCCGAGGAACCCTGGCCCTTTCGGCGGCCGGGATTCTCACCCGGCTTTGCTGTTACTACCGCCAGGATCTGCAATCCTAGCCGGTCCACTAGGCCTCACGGCCTAGCTTCTGACCAGCTAGGACGCCCTCCTACCGGATCACTCCCCCAATGGGGGAGTGCCCCGAGGTCTCGGCGGCCGATTTAAGCCCCGTTAATTTTCGGGGCCTCCGGCCTCGGCGGGTGAGCTGTTACGCACTCTTTAAAGAATGGCTGCTTCTAAGCCTATCTCCCCGCTGTCTAAGGCCGGAGACGCCCTTCGGGACACTTAATCGGCACTTTGGGGCCTTAACCTCGGTCTGGGTTGTTCCCCTCTCGGCGCTCAGGCTTACCCCGAGCAACCCGTCTCCACCCTTCTACGGCGTTAATGGGTTCGGAGTTTGAAAGGGTGACGGGGTCTTTCGACCCCTGATCACCCAATCAGTGCTCTACCCCATTAACTGCCTCCGGGTGGGCCGGGCTGGGACCCGCTTCGGAGGGAACCAGCTATCACCGGGCTAGATTGGTCTTTTGCCCCTAGGCCCAGGTCATGGGAGTGAGTTGCACGTCAACACCCCTTCGGGCCTCCATCGGGGTTTCCCCCGACTTCACCCTACCCAGGCCTAGATCGCCCGGTTTCTGGTATCATGATTGTGGCTTCGGGCCCTTTCAGACCCCGCCCCTCGCCAGCAATATGCTGGCTGCGGGCAGTCGGTTTCCCTACGCCTTCGGGGTTTACCCCCTTAAACTCGCCACAATCATGAACTCCCTGGCCCGTGTTTCCAGACGGAAGGTATAACCCTGATCATCTTCCCTCGTACTCACCTGTCGCCAGGTTTTCCTTCGGGAAGACTCATTTCTTTCGGGCTATACCCTATGTAGCCACATGGTTTCAGGCTCTTTTCACCCCCCTTCCGGGGTGCTTTTCAGCTTTCCCTCACGGTACTAGTTCGCTATCGGTCTAGGGACGTATTTAGCTTTGGAAGTTGGTGCCTCCCAACTTCCCACGACCAAACCAGGTCGTGGTACTCTGGGCTCAGCTTCTCCCCTGGGGTTACGTGTACGGGGCTGTCACCCTCTACGGCGGGCCATTCCAGGCCACTTCCACTTCCCCCAGTAGGGAGAAATATGCTGAGCCCCATTAACCTTACATCCCTGCTAGGTTATCCCTAGCAGGTTCGATTTGAGCTCTTCCCCTTTCGGTCGCCCCTACTCAGGGAATCTCTGTTGATTTCTCTTCCTCCCCCTACTAAGATGTTTCCGTTCGGGGGGTTCCCCTTCGGGGATCCAAAAAGGATCCCCGAATGACATGGGCTTTTAACCCATGTCAGGAAGTCCCATTCGGAGATCTCCGGTTCAAAGGCTGCATGCGCCTACCCGGAGCATATCGCCGCTTGCCGCGTCCTTCCTCGGCGCCCTAGCCAAGCCATCCACCATGTGGCTTACCCGTGGCATAACTTGCAAAATATGCCAATTAACGTTCCCAACTATGCATGGCGATCATAAGGGTATAACCCCCTTCGCCCTTCATCTGAAGGGGTTCCCCTTCAGATTGCATATTTAATGGACCCAATCCCCACTCATGGCCCCCATTTATAACTTAGGAGGTGATCCGGCCGCAGGTTCCCCTACGGCCACCTTGTTACGACTTCTCCCTCCTCATCGAGCTTAGATTCGCCCTGACCCTTTGCGAGCCAGAGCTCATCTAAGCCCGACTCGGATGGAGCGACGGGCGGTGTGTGCAAGGAGCAGGGACGTATTCACCGCGCGTTGGTGACGCGCGGTTACTAGGGATTCCATGTTCACGAGGGCGAGTTGCAGCCCTCGATCCCAACTGAGGTGGGGTTTATGGGATTACCTTCCCCTTTCGGGGTCGGAACCCATTGTCCCCACCATTGCAGCCCGCGTGTGGCCCGGGGGTTTCGGGGCATACGGACCTGCCGTGGCCCCCTCCTTCCTCCGCCTTAGCGGCGGCAGTCCGTTTAGTGTGCCTTAGCCCTTACTAGGGCTAAGTAGCAACTAAACGTGGGGGTCTTGTTCGTTGCCGGACTTAACCGGACACCTCACGGCACGAACTGGCGACGGCCATGCACCTCCTCTCAGCTCGTCCGGCAAGGTCGTCAGCCTGGCCTTCATCCTGCTGTCGCCCCCGGTAAGGTTCTCGGGGTTGACTCCAATTAAACCGCAGGCTTCACCCCTTGTGGTGCTCCCCCGCCAATTCCTTTAAGTTTCAGCCTTGCGGCCGTACTCCCCAGGCGGCGGGCTTAACGGCTTCCCTGCGGCACTAGGTGGACTCAAGGTCCACCTAACACCTAGCCCGCATCGTTTACGGCCGGGACTACGGGGGTATCTAATCCCCTTCGCTCCCCCGGCTTTCGTCCCTCACCGTCGGGCGCGTTCCAGCTGAGCGCCTTCGCCACTGGTGGTCCTCCTGGGATTATAGGATTTCGCCCCTACCCCAGGAGTACCCTCAGCCTCTCCCGCCCCCTAGCCCGGCAGTATTTTCAGCCTTCCCAGGGTTGAGCCCTGGGCTTTAGCTGAAAACTTACCGGGCCGGCTACGGACGCTTTAGGCCCAATAAACGCCCCGACCACTCGCGGAGCTGGTATTACCGCGGCGGCTGACACCAGACTTGCCCCCCGCTTATTGCCTCCGGCTTTTTACACCGGAGAAAAGCCACCCTCAGCGGGTGGCACTGGGGGTGACCACATCGTGCTTTCGCACATTGTGTAGGTTTCGCGCCTGCTGCGCCCCGTAGGGCCTGGGCCCTTGTCTCAGTGCCCATCTCCGGGCTCCCGCTCTCACGGCCCGTACCCGTTATAGGCTTGGTGGGCCGTTACCCCACCAACTACCTGATGGGACGTGGCCCCATCCTAGGGCGATGCCAAGAGGCATGTTCTTGGCATCCTTTCGGAGAAGAGGCATTCCAGCACTCTTCTCCTATTGGGGATTATCCCCAGTTTCCCGGGGTTATCCCCATCCCTAGGGTAGGTTAGCCACGTTTTACTGAGCCGTCCGCCGCACCCCAACATTGCCTGGGGTGCTGACTCGCATGGCTTAGTCCCACCCCCATAGCAGTCGGGTCCGGCAGGATCAACCGGGGTTAGTACGGCCGCGCATAACTTAATTTTGTGGGGGGCACTCACGGGGGATTGGGCCCTCTTCAGACCTAAACTGATGAGATTTAGGTCCACATAACTTTACCCACACTTGGAGGCCAACTTTTCATCCAAGGGGATTTCATCCCCCGTCTAGTTGACGCCGCCTTTTTGAGTGTGGGCTAAATATTTTTACTGGTTTTCTAGTATATTTATTTTACTCTTTCATCATGGTATCAGTATTTCCAGGGATTACAAGTGTACCAATATCTTCATTCATGTATGCTCTAGCGATATTGTTTGCATCACTTCCATTTATTATTCTTAAGGGTATTCTGGATCTTTCAATAATGCTTATTGCATGAATATCCACTAATTCATAATATCCTGCCTTTACCTTTTGTTCCCTCAGTATTTCCCTTAATTTATTCGTTGTAACTTTTTTAAGAAGTTTTGCTTCTGGGTGTGTTCTTGGGTCACATGTATATACTCCATCTACGTTAGTTACATTTATAATGAGATCCGCTTTTATAGCTTCTGCAATAGTAGTTGCAACACTTACAGTGGATTGACCTGGCATGAGACCTCCGCAAACTATAATTTTATCCGTTAAACCATCTATGCTCAATATTTCCTCTAACGTTTGAGGAATTTTTTTATACGCGTAGTCCTTAAGTGCAATTACAAATAAAAATGCATTTGCCCTCGTAATCATTATTGCCAGATAATCTTTCTCAAATTCAGAAGCGCCAATAGCCTCAGCAGCATTTATGTAATCCCTAGCATATCTTCCTCCACCTACCACCATTCTTATAATTGCCCCCTTATCATTAAGACTCTTAATTACATCAGTTATCTCTTTAACCTTACCAACATCAATTATACCTTGACGGAATAATATGTGCCCACCAAGCCTTATAACTACTTTTTTACTCATTAAATCAATTTTTAGATAAGAAAATTTATAAAGATTTGGAGTATTCTCTCTATCTTGAATCACTTAAATAGGCAGCTGGTGTACTAAATTGAGCAAACCTAATATGAAAAGTTCAATTGAAGAATACAAGTTCCAAAAACTCATCAAAGAATTGGAAAGTAAAGAAGGTAGAGGAACTGAACTTATTAGTTTATATATCCCTCCTGGCCGTCAAATATCTGACGTAATGAATGCTCTTAAGCAAGAATATTCCCAAGCTAGCAACATAAAAGATAGACGAACTAGACATCATGTACTAGATGCTCTAACATCATGTATGCAAAGATTAAAACTGTTTAAATCAGTTCCAGAAAATGGTCTAATTATATTTTGTGGATACACATCCACCGATGTTCCTGGAAACGAAAGGATGGAAGTGCACATAATTATACCTCCAGAACCAATCAACATATACCTATATCGATGTGACAGCAGATTCTACTTAGATCCTCTCAAAGAGATCCTTAGCGAAAAAGATTTTTACGGCCTAATCGTAATGGATCGAAATGAAGCAACCTTCGCAATTCTAAAGGGTAGACAACTACGTATACTTGACACCATCACTTCTGGAGTTCCTGGAAAACATGACGCTGGAGGGCAATCTCAGAGAAGATATGAGAGAGTTATAGAGCAGATGGCTCATGAGTTTTATAAAAGAATTGCAGAGTACGCAGAAAAACTCTTTCTACATTCAGATGTGGAAATAAAGGGGCTGATTATAGGAGGCCCAGGAAAAACGAAAGAGGACTTCGTAAAAGGGGATTACCTCCATTATACACTAAAATCAAAAATTATAGGTATAATAGACACTGGATACACAGGAGAAGAAGGAATATATGAGCTTATAAATAGAAGCAAAGATATACTGCAAAACATTAAATATATGCATGAGAAAAACGTTGTGCAAGAATTTTTGTCAAATCTGGTAAAAGGCGACAGTCGTATAACATATGGACTTGGCGAAGTAGAAAAACTATTATCCATGAATCTTGTGGAAAAAATCCTTATATCAACAGCCCTTAGTGATTTGGAAAAAATAGTAATGGTATGCCCAAACTGCGGTTATTCAAAGGAGCAAATAATCAATATTACAGATGAGAATAAAGTGCTAAATGAAATATGCCCAAAATGTGGCACCCAAATGAATATAAAGTACAAACAAAATCTTTTAGATGAAATAATTGAAAAAGCAGAAGCAAACAATGTTAAAATAGAATTAATTTCAACCGAAACCGAAGAGGGAGAACAGCTGAGAAAGTCATTCGGAGGCATTGCCGCAATCCTACGCTACAATGTGATGGAACAAACCAATAAAATTTAAAAATAAGCAATTTCCTCACATCACATACTAAACATAAAATATATCGGAAACCTCATATTAAACATTAAACAAGTAGCTAAGTGTAAACAAATTGGCCGCCGTAGCTCAGTCTGGAAGAGCGGCAGGCTGTGGACCTGTAGGTCGCGGGTTCAAATCCCGCCGGCGGCCTCCATAGTATGCATCAAAAATTTAATATTCATCAACATATGCTTATACATTTAGTAGAATGGGCCGGTAGCTCAGTCTGGAAGAGCGTCTGCCTTGCACGCAGGAGGTCGCGGGTTCAAATCCCGCCCGGTCCACCATTTATCAGAGTATACATTTATTTTGAATTCCATGAATACTTTCTCATTTTACTTGAACGGCCAAAACCACAATGTGCACAACGCTTTTTCTTAATGTTATATGAATGATGTCCGCATCTTCTGCACACAATATGCGTCTTTTTACTATTTGCTCTACCAAATGATGTAGTTCCCTTAACCATACAAAACACCTATAATGATACTGGAGATATCAAAATTATATTATCCCCTCTAATTATCAAAGTTCCAAGAGTCTTCGTATTATTCCCTTCAACTTCTTCCGCATTTTCTAGAACCAGATTTAAATGTTGATCAAAGCTTCTAAGTAATCCTCTAATCACTTTTTCCCCTTTCAACTTTACGTATACCATTCCACCCAAGGATTTGGTCAAAACTTCACTTGTCGCAGTCTCGGACATAATACTCCCTCAATATACTTAATATCCTTTTTTAGATATTTAAATTTAAAAATAGCGGTACATTTAATTGGTCGGATCTCTAGTACTGTTTATGAGTGCAACTATGCTAAAAGTTAAAAAAAGATATTTCCTAAGAAACAAGGATGTTAAACTTTTATTAAATAAAATAAAATCTGTGTATCCAAAAATATATGAGCAAATAATGATGGCAAATGGTGATGCGAAAATTGAGTATCTTTCCATAAACGATATTGGCGTGTACGTACTTAACAATAAACCAATATTACTACAAATGAGTGATGATAAGCTTTACCCTACAATAAACATACTCAATAAAATAGGGGAATGTCTACCAAAAATCATCGTGGATCAAGGAGCAATACCACATATAATCAATGGTGCTGACGTAATGGCCCCTGGAATCACTGAGGTCATAGGCGATTTTAAAGAAAATTCCATAGTTCAAATAGTAGAAAAAACTCATAATATAGTCATTGCCATTGGGGAGTCTATATTTTCCTCTGAAATTATACGCAATATGAAGCGTGGAAAAGTTGTGAAAAACGTACATCATGTAAATGACAAAATATGGGAAACATTAAAACAATATTTTCCAAATGAATACAGTAAGTGAACACCACTATTTTAACCTTATAACCTCAAGATTATTTGGAGCATATGCATACACCTTAAAAAGATTAGAAAACGTTTCAGCCAAATTAATCACCTTCTCTTCCTCACCATGGCAAATCAGTACTTTATTCGGCTTTGGCGTTATTCTCTTCATAAATCCCAATAACTGCCGTCTATCACTATGACCTGAAAATCCCTCTATAGAATAAACGTTCATATTGACCTTTATGACTTCGCTCCGACCATCCTCAGAAACTATTGGTATTTCTTTAACGCCACTTAAAACTCTTCTCCCCAATGTCCCTGGAATCTGATATGACACAAATACTATGGAATTTCTTTCATCTGGAGCAAGAAGCTTAAAATATGAAAGTGCAGGTCCGCCAGTAAGCATACCCGAGGTAGCTACTATTATACATGGATCCCCACTCACTATTTCTTCCCTATCAGTTGATGAAGGTAATACGTGGAAATATTCATTTAAAAATGGATTTTTATCATTAATTAAAATATCATCCCGAACCTTTCTTGATAACCCATACGGATGCAACATGTGTATGCTTGTAGCTTCTTGAACCATTCCTTCAATGAACACTGGTACTGGCTTTATGTACCCCATTTCAAATGCTTCATTTAATAAGACTAGTATCTCTTGAGCTCTCCCGACCGAAAGTACTGGTATTAACACTTTACCATTATTATTTATTGTTTTTAATATCACTTCCACTAGCTTAGCTTCGGATTCTATCCTCTGTGGTAATATATCTGTTGGGCCCCCATATGTTCCTTCAATTATCAATGTTTCTACTCTCGGGAAAACATAATTTGCTGGTTCCAAGAGCTTTGTTCTCCCAAACTTAAAATCTCCTGTATAAACTATATTATGCTCTCCCTCACCTATATGTAAATGAACAATAGCCGAACCTAAAACATGCCCTGCATTATAAAATGTTAAACGTATATCTGGAGCTATATCCGTAACTTCACCATATTCTATCGGTATTGTGTGAAGTATTGTCTCCTGTATATCTTGCATTGAGTATGGTGGTTTAATCCCCTCCTTTCCTGCTACTTGTAAATAATCAAGTTGAAGCAGCGTCATCAAATCAAGGGTAGGGGGTGTACAGTATACTGGACCATCATAACCATACTTGAAAAGATAGGGCAAGAAACCACAATGATCTAAATGTGCGTGCGAAATCACTATTGCATCCAGCTTTTCAATGCAAAATTCAGGCAAATCTAGTCTTGGGAAACTTTGAAGCGGATGCGTGGCGCCCGGCTTTACTCCGCAATCAAGTAAAACTGAACTTTCACTTGTTTCTATTAAAATAGCAGAACGTCCAACTTCCCTAAATCCACCCAAACAAATCATCCTTATATCTCCTGATTGAAATATTAATGGTCTATGAATTCTTGATCCTATCTCTCGCAATATCTTTCTCCGAAACTCCCCTTCTTGAAGTCTAAGTTTCGTAACAAATTCACTTACTGTTGACTTCATGGGGGTATCATTAATTAACTTAGGTCTCCACGATGTTGTTACTGTAATTTTTTTAGTAAGGTCCTCACTTTTTGTGGAAAGATAACTTAAACCTTTAACCACTACGTATACTTCACCGAATGTATCATCAAAGAATATGCTTTTCACCTTCACTTTATCTGATATTCCCTCTATTTCCTCGCGAATGTAATCACTTGCTTTTTGCTTATCCATCCTAATACTTGGGTCGCTTCTAACAATTATTCTCTTCTTAATTTCCTTAGCTATCTTCTTCAATACTTCTTCTTCTATCAACAACTCTTGCTTTGCTGTATATAATATAATCTCAGGTCCTTCAAATTCTATCCTTGTTACGCCTGTCTCCAATAGTATATTTTTTATTATAGCTTCCCTTATGCGTAAATTAATATCCTTCATTCCGCTTATCAACTCTTATTTAAACTGATTTGTATACTGCTAATTCCTCACTGCTAATTTCTCTCATCCCATCCCTTGTTATAATGATAATATCATAACCCCCGCCACTTGCAGGATCTCTTTTCATTGCCGATGAAATTGCCCGTGCAACTATTTCTACGGAATCTTTAACTGGCATCCCCTTTTTGAATGAATCTTCTAATATACTTATTGCCATTGGGGATCCAGACCCTGTTGCTGTGTATTTCTCCTCAGTAACTGTTCCGTAAGGGTCTAACGCAAAAAGATGAGGACCACTACTATCATATCCCCCCACTAGTAATTGTACCACATATGGATATACCCTTGAACTTAACAGTATGTTCGAAATTAAGTTTGCAGCTGCCTTTACACTTATTGGCCTATTGTGAATGTACTTGTATAACTTTATGTTTGCACTAGCTATTCCCATTATATTTTGCGCATCCGCTACGACTCCAGCTATAGTTGCCGCTATATGATTATCTAATTTGTATATTTTTTTTACATGTGGATGTGCAACAAAAAATCCAGATGTAGCTCTTCTGTCGGAACCTAAAATCACACCATCCATGCAAACTAACCCTACCGTAGTAGTTCCACTTACGACTATTTTACCATTGTTCTTCATATAGTATCCAACGTTTGTATAGCTGTCATACATTTTCATCCCTCCAAAAAGATTTAATTGATGCAAAACTACAACTAAAGAGAATATGTCTCTAATATTTAAGAATTACCCTCAGCCTATATATTTATCTTCAACTTAAAATTAAATAATGAAATATATGTTAAGGTGATAGATTGAGTATACATAAAATTGCTTTGCCTCAAACAATACTTGTGGGTCCTGGTGCAATAAATAATGTAAACAATATATGCAATGACTTAAAAATGCGCGGGAAATTAATAATATTAACAGGTCCTCACGTTAAAGAAGTAGCTGGAGAACATGTGTATAAAATACTGAACGATAATAACATGGAAAGTGAGCTATACGTTCTAGACGGAAAAAATCCAATTTATGATGTTGAAAATATATCTGAAAGAATAAAAGCATCAAACAATGTTAGTTGCATATTTGGTGTTGGTGGAGGGAAAATTATTGATATAGCCAAATTAATTTCGCTTAAAGTGGGAGTTCCATATATAAGCATTCCCACGGCTGCAAGCCATGATGGTATAGCATCTCCAATAGCATCTATAAAAGCATTCAACGGTAAATACAAACCCTCAATTATGGTGAATCCCCCATTGGCGGTAATTGCTGATTCAAATATTATAATTAAAGCTCCATATAAGCTGTTGGCAAGTGGTTGCGGAGATATTATAGCAAAATTTACAGCCATAAGGGATTGGAGACTAGCCAAGAAACGTGTAAATGAGTATTATGGTGAGTATGCTGCATCACTTGCGCTTATGTCTGCAAGTCTTATAGTAAAACATGCAAAAAAGATTAGAGCATTAAAGGAAGAAAGCGTCCGAACAGTCGTTGAAGCATTAATAAGTTGTGGGGTGGCGATGTGCATTGCTGGAAGTAGCAGACCATGTAGCGGCTCTGAACATCTTTTCAGTCATGCACTTGATATTGTAGCGAAAAAACCAGCGTTACATGGAGAACAATGCGGTGTTGGTACAATAATTATGATGTACTTGCATGGAGGAAACTGGCAACGCATAAAACGAACGTTATCTATTATTGGTGCTCCAACTAATGCTAAAGAGTTGGGTGTTGAAGAGAATGAAATAATAGAAGCCATTATTAAAGCTAAAGAAATACGTAAAGATAGATATACTATTTTAAATGAGAAAAGTTTAGGATGGAGAGAGGCTGAAAATATTGCATCCACCACCGGCATCATCAAAGAATGACATCATAGTAACAGTAGTTAATAGCGAAGTTGCAAAAAAGGGGTATAAGTTTATTTTTGAAAAGAACAATTTGCAGTGTACAGAGTGTATTCTTAAAAAAATTTGCATAAATAAGCTAGAACGAGGAAGAGTATATGAGGTAGTAAACGTTAGAAACAAAGAACATTTCTGCAAATTGTTAAGTGGAAAAGTATCCATCGTAGAAGTTAAATTAGCGTCAATAGAACTCTTCTTGGAACGTAAACTTGCAGTTGAGGGGGTTACCATCACATATACTCCAATTGATTGCTCCACCCCCTGTGCAAACATTATGTACTGTAAGCCATTAGGAGTGTTTAAGAACGATAAAATAAAAATCGAAAAAGTGTTGGAACCCGTTTATTGTAAAAAAGGTAGAGATCTTATCAAAGTTCTATCCTTGCCAATATTGAAAAAATAATTTTACGTTGTTGTTTCTTTTTGTTTAACCTCATATACCTCGATAAATTCAACTTTGCTTACATCTTTAATAAATCGCTGTACATCATTAACTATACCACGCTTCATATATTGCAACCCTTCAAGCAAATATGCATCTTCTGGTATAATTATCCTAATTCTTTCCTCATTTATCTCTACAGTAAACTTTGATATGTCAATTGATGGTATCCGTCTATGTATTAACGATAACACTTTATCCTTAAGGTCTTCTATTTTTTTGACTACATCAACTTCGTAAACTAAAGTTTTGCCTGCTAATGGATGATTTAAATCTATAACCACCCTACCTCCACCTACACTTCTAACGATGGCAATCCCTTCATCTGTTTCAACTCTTATTCCTGGCTTAGGTGTTATGCCTCTACTTGTTAGCTCTTTTGCAGAAATTATCTTTACCTTTGCTGGATCCCTTTGACCAAAAGCATCTTCAGGTTTCAACTCAATAGTCTTTTTCTCTCCAGGTTGCATCAACATGATTTCTTCTTCGACTTTTTTAAATAGCTGGCCTTCACCTAATATCAAAAGAAGAGGTTCATATATTTTATCCTTTTGATATATATTTCCCTTTTTTGCAATATCCTCTATTGTTGTGTCAACAATTTCATCAGTATCTTTTACTTTCACAGTGTAATTCACTAGGACGAAGTCCCCCTTATTCATAGGCATATGTTTTCAACCAATGGAATAAAATGCAAAAATACTTAATTACTTTTTGGTTATACTAGTTATAGATCCGTCTATGTGCTTGGCTGTTCCTGCGAAAATACTAGCTATCCATAATGATAAAGCGATAGCTGATTTTGGTGGCGTTCAAAGAGAGATAATAATAACTTTAGTTAAAGATGACGTAAAGGAGAATGATTATGTACTTGTCCATGCTGGATTTGCAATACAAAAAATAGATGAATCTTCATTTAAAGATATTGTGAATACCTGGAGGACTTTGCTAGAACGTTAAATTATTAAAGGTGTTCCTTAAACTTAAATTCGTGGATGATGAGCTGGCTGAGTGCCTAATTGTGAAAATGACGAAAGTTAAAAGCTCTGACACCCATAATCCTTTGTTGATAAGTCTCTCAATCTCTCCTCTCCTTTCATTGATTTTATATAATCATAAACACCCCTTGGCACATACTTTTTCCAATCCCCTCCACATATAATTAATTTTCTAATATTAGTTCCAGAATAATATTCCCTATTAATGTATGGAATTCCTTCAACTTTAAATCCTTCCTCTTCAAACAATTTCTTCGTTAAAGGGCTATTTGAAAAAACAACATCAAATTTTGGGGTCATGCTTTTCACTTTTGAAACCCATATTGAATGATTATTATTTAAAGTGTCCTCCACTGGTATTATAATGCACTTATTAAGTTCAATACCTTCCTCTTGAAGAGCTAATCTCATCATTTCAATTCTCTCCCCTGCAGTAAATGGGTTATCTAATGTATGGCTTGCCTGCGCGCTACCAATAACTATAATGACCTCTTTGCATTTACTCAAAATATATTTTATACATTCTAAATGTCCATTATGAAATGGTTGAAACCTTCCAACGTATAAACCCCTATTGTACATAACATAATCACATAAATTACTTTAAAACCTTATTTATCTTATATTTTCTGCTTCTCCAGACGACCTTCCCTGTTTTTATATTCCTTATTGCTACAATCCGATGAAATGGAATATAAACAATTTTTTCCTCATCTTCTTTGTATTCGAAACTTTGTTGTCTCACTTTTACTATTGCTTTTGCTGATACACTCTTTAAATCATCTGGGGCCCCTCTATGAATAAAAATGACTTCATAACATTCTCTATTTTCACTAGGATGCCAACATATTCTGTTCAAAACATCTCTTATACTCGTAAACTTAGGCACAATTGAAATTTAACATAGAGAATGTTAAATTTATATTTTTCATTTTCCTATTCCTAGCTGCTGAGCAGTTATGAAAGGGAAAGTAATAATTATTGGAGGATGTCCAGGTACTGGAAAAACCTCGATAAGTCGAAAACTCAGTGAAACTTTAAATGCGCATCATATAGATTTATCTAAATTTGTAATAGATGAAAATTTATTTGAGAGCATTGATCCTGAACGAAATTCTTTCATACCAAACAATAATCTCCTAATAAGTAAACTTCTCCAAAAAATAAATGAAAGTAAAACCCTATTAATCATAGAAGGACATTATGCTGATATAATTCCTCCACAATATGTCCTTAAAGCCTTTGTATTAAGGTTGCACCCCAAAAAGCTAGAAACTGTATTAAGACAAAGAGGATGGGATGATAAGAAGGTTTATGAGAATGTAATGGCAGAATTGCTTGATACTTGCCTTATTAATGCAATAGAACAATATGGCCCCGAAAAAGTTGTAGAAATTGATGTAACTGATAAATGCATCGATGATATAGTAAATGAAATACTTGCGATACTATCAAATCTTAATAATGGTAAACGAAAACATATTAATTGGATCGAAACGTTGGAAAAAGAAGGCATTTTAAATGAATATCTATCAAAATTCTCAACCACCTAATCCTAGAAATGAAACTATTTTATTCCATAAATCGTTTAATGAATTCATAAAATTCTGAGTGTTAAATCCTAAATTCTGAATGACTTTCTGTACACCATCCAATATTCCTAATACCATTGAAAAAACCACTGACATAGTTATCACTGCTAGTGCTATAAGTAGTCCTTCTTCTAATAATGGGGAACCTCTTTTTCTTTTATTATCTTTTGGAAAGTGCCTCACCCCCCTATTTTGAAGATTTCCTATAGTATTTAAATACTAGATATGTTTGGAAGGGAAATGTATAGGAAAATAAAAGTTAGCGCCGAAAGCATTGACAACAAAATACTATGAGAATAAAAAACAGTCCTTGAAACTATGTATGTGTCGTACAGCAATGCTATAAGGAATGAATAGAAAATAAGCGATGATAAAGCATCTATACTGACTAAAGTGGTATTTCCACTAATAATAAATGTTAAAATAAATGGTAAAATTTTTAAGAAAAATGCTAAAACCGCTGATAGAGAAAATGAGAGCACCAATACCTTAATTCTCGTTCTGAATAGTAATGATTCTACATGATTTTTCAATCGAATGGACTCCCTTACATAATCTAATATATCAGGAGAAATAAAATCTGTGAAATATTTTAAGTTGTATGAAATCAGTCTCGAAATCATTCTTAACATTCGTTTACTTTCTTCCATAGAAAAAACATTCGACAAATTCTCAAAAATTTCTTCAATAGAGGATCCTACTGTAATGTTTTGTAGTATTAATTGCCTAATATCATTTTCAGGATATTCTTTTAAAGTAGATAGTAGTGACCACTCTGCACTCCTATCAGTCTTTAAATTATTTATAAATAATGTAATGAATTTTTCAAGTTTAATATTTTCACTTAAACTTTCCATAATATTAACTTTCTTCCTAATCTTTTTCTTTTTTACAAAAAATATAATAGAAATAATGGCTAACGATATTAATAATATTAATGTAACATCATAATTTTTCATGATTTTTCCCTCCCAATGTAATGTAAATATTCGATGATACAATTCTCGACATTACTGTTAAGCTTACAATCTGGAGTAAAATGAATAGTGGTATTACAACATTTATCGGGGAAAATTTACTAAGATATGGGATAGTGAACATCAACGATAATGGGAGTAGCATTCCAATAAATAACAGAAATAAACAATATGCTTCTATTTTGGAAAAAACTTTTTCATACAAATTCAACAAATCTTTTGTTGACATGTAGCCCTTACTTTTATCAGCATTTTTCACATTTACCAACATTTCGTTTAGCAACAGAGTGATGGGCTTCAAATATGCTTCTTCACTTGAAAAATCTTCTGGATCTAATCCATTAATAATGTTTTTAAGTATTACTTCAAAATTAGCCGAAATTATTGGATAACTTTCAGAAGCAACAAAATTTACAGCCTCGAAAATAGAGTTTGTGGATTTATAAATCAACATAATATCCCTAAATACCATGAACTTGTATATATGTATCAAAAAATTGTCTTGATCATATTCCCCGATGATTTCATAATATATTGAGATGTAAATGCAAATGACAGAAAATAAAGTTATCATGAATGAGATCATGATGTCCTTAACAAAATTGATGCTTAAAAACAGTACTACTATCGAAATTATTAGTAAAGAAACTATTATGTTTGCGTAAACATCTTCTGATGTCACCTCAATTTTTCCGTATTTATTTTTCAAGAAATCAATAGAATCACTGAATAGTTGAGGAACACATTTTTTTAATAATTTTTTGAAAAATGGTAATCGAAATGATGAAAAAACCTTAAAAAACATTGGTTTCCCTCCCTAAAATCATATTCTTGAATTTATCATTTTATCAAATGCTCGAATTATACTCGTTGCTTCGCCGCCTATCGTGAAAAGTTGGTTTATCAATTGTTTGAATGCTACATATTCTTCACAAAGATCTTCAATAGGTATCTGTTCTTCTTTCACTATTTTTTTAAATACCCATGAGTCTTTTAGATCTCTAACTAATTTTAAGCTTCCATCATAAATGAATAAGTTCGATAACTCAACTCTATATTCCCCTTCATTATCATCAACAATAGGTTCAACTATCCTATATACAAATCTTTTATTTTCACTATACGACAATATCCTCTTCATATGCACTATTACATCCAAATTTTCTATTGATTGAATAGGTAACTTGTAGTGAAGTATCCACTTTCTTATTAATGCTTCAGGAGAAGTGGCGTGGGTCGTTTGGATGCCATGCAACCCTGCCTCTAATGATTGGAGAAATATTGAAACATGTTCTGGCGTTAAGAGTTCTCCAAAAAATATGTAATTTGGCGATCTATGTAGTAGCTTGATGGTTTCCATAAATCTCCTCTTACTGGACTGGTCACGATCAAATGGGTCTATCCTATACTTAACATCGTGTTTACCATAATCTATTAAATTCAAACTTTCAACAACTTCTTCCACAGATATTCTCCTCCAATACGATGGTGTAACCATATCTAATGCATTTATCAAAGTTGTTTTTCCAGAGGATGGTTCCCCAATAACAAGAATATTACGTTTATGGAATAAAGCTATCAAAAGGTAGGCAAGAGCATCTACTGTAAGTGTTCCATTTCTTAGCAAGTCGATTATTGTTAAAGGTGTTTTCCTAAATTTTCTAATAATAAGTGCATAGTCTGTATCTATTAGGGGATGGGCATCAATAGTTATTCTTAATTTAAAAAGTTTAGTATTTAAATCTGTTTTTATCGTAGGTGAAGAATAATCTAATGGTAAACCACTTTCGGCTTTTACGTATGTTGCTAAACACCTTATTTCACTTTCATCTAATGATATCCTTGTTTCACATCTTCCCCATTCACTATGATCCAAATATATGTTCTTTCTAGGGGCGTCAATATAAATTTCCTCTATATTGTCATCTAAGAAGAAAGGTGCTAATTTAAACATGCCCATAGCTGCTAGATTTGATATAACACATAATTTTTCATGTAAATTTTCTGGTATTTCGATGAAGTATTCCCTTAATATTTTCCTTGCAACATTTTCCCTATATTTCATCAATTCTTCAATAAATCCTGGACCAAATTTTACGTCATTTTTTGGAACATTGAGTTCTAAAAATGTTGTTAAACACCATATGGCTGGTATTAGCCTTACGTCTAAATAATTAATTTTAATATTATAATAAGTTTTCGCCATTTCTTTATCTGTATATTTATTGATATTAAAAATATTGACGGTATATCCGTTTACATCCTTTTTCTCAGTCAATAAAGCGTCTTCCTTCTTTTCTGATTCACATTTTTTAGTTATTTTCTTAAAAATACTTGAATAAAGTATAAGTCTTTCTATTAACCTCTTGATATCCTTTGGCAATTCTCCCATTTCTTTCTTTACAATTTTTTCCTCATGATCGTTGAGTGGTGGATTGAAGAATATTCCTGCGATTGGGTAAATTTGAAATTTATCCTTCAAATTTGTTTTGAAAATTGAATTTAGAGTGCTTTTTTCTGAAAAACGTATTTTGGACAACAATTCCGCATATTTAGAAATATCTTTTCTTAAATAACTGCTTATGTTCTTTATATCTATTAGATTCAAGTTATAGTAATATATTGGCATTAATGAGCTCAACATTAACGTTAGGTTGCTGAAAAAGTCGCCATATGTGATATTCTCATCAATTCTCAATTCACTACAAAATGAAATTATAACGCTTCTTCGCTGTACATAAACTACTCTCGGAGGTTTAAATAGTGCTTCCAAACCCTTTATCAATAGTGTCGGTTTTATATTTTAATGCTTGTCATAAATTAGCAGTTAATTAGTGTCATAATTTCCCTCAATTTTTACCACTTTATTCAAATATTTCATATGCTGTCTAAGAGTGTATTGCGTTGAACCCAAAACTTCAGAAACTAATTTTTGGGACAGAATAGGTTGACAGTTTAACTCCTTGCACACCAGTTTATCTGCAATATAAACAATAGATACTGCCAAAAGATATGGGTTTTTCCCAATTCTAAATTTTTCATCTATTCTTTCATATATTGAAAGAGAGTAATTCATTAAACGATTATAATACTCTTCCACTCTTCTGCCAGTAAAATAAATGACTCTTCTATTAATCTCTATATTACTTTTTAAAATATTCATTATCCTAGTCATATAATCCTTAGGCTCTATAGCTATAGTTTTTATGGAAAGCTCATTTAAAATTTCGGAAGTTATTCGCATTATAGATTTTGCTGAAACCTTATGTCCTAATTCGCGGAAAATTCTTATGACATCTTTTAAAGTTAAGGGATATTTATGCTCTCTAGATGCTATAATTAATGATGCTGCCGCTAATTGATACGTTGTACCCACTCTTCTCTTACCACTCAATATCTTATTGCAAATGTATCCTGCTCTCTCATAAACACTTTTTGGAATATTTAGCAGTGAACATACTCTAAGTAAAGTCATAACTGCATCAATACTCCTATCGTGTTTTTTAACATAAATGGTGTTTACCCTTTTTAATCTGAAAAAACGCTGTTTATTTATTTCCTTTCCCCTATTATCTTTAAGTTTCCCGTTAATATGAATAAATGTGGAACCTAAATCTTCCTTTCTTAAAGGTTTTCCATCAGGATTTACATAAAGTTTTTCAACAGCAGAAAAGTCAGATAGCGGTTCTATTTCAAATAATGGTTGAAGGTATATTTTTTCATGGACAAGACCACATTCTGAACATACTACTTCTCCATAGTCTGAAACTATTAGCCTACCACCGCACTCTTTACATTTCATAACTTTTTCTTCATTTTCCATAATGTTCAAAATTATAATCATTTATAACGTAATAAATTTTTTCTTACAATATTGTATATTTTGTATCAATATTTGTATAATCAATTGTTTTAAATATACATTTTAACTATATTGTATTGTGTATGTGAGTGTTTCATGAAAGTGAAATTATTATTGTAATAGTTTAAACATCATCTGATAAGGTATAAAACAAAAATAAATAAATCACTGTTTTTTTAGATTTATTTCTGGAGGAATTGTTGGATGAGCGGCCCAGTTACTCCAAGTATGGCAAGATATTTGAAAGAGCTTGCATCTTTGCTAGATAAAAATGTAAGTGTGAGAACGATTCATAGTAAGAAATTTCGTGGAAAACTTGTGGGGTATGATCCAAGCTCATTAAACATAATTCTTTCAAACGCAAAAGACGAAGAAAATAATAGTTACGCAAGAGTACTAATAAGGGGGGAAGTTATTTCCGAAATAATAAGGGAGGAAGAACCATTCGATCTGAGAGGATTGGCTCAACGATTAGAAAAACTATTTCCAAATAATGTGACATTGCTTGAAGATGCTGGTGTAATAATTGTTATGGATAAAGTGAGAGTAACTGAAGATGGGGTTATTGAAGGAAGTGGTTTGATAGCGGAAAAAGTAAAAAAGGTATATGAACAATTTGTGCAAGAGAAGGAGAAAAGTGAAACTTAAATGTCATTTGAAATCGTAGATCGAGATTTAATGGGGAGAATCGGCAAAATAAAGACAAAAAGTGGAATATTAAATACTCCCGCATTTTTTCCAGTAATTGACCCTGTAAAAAATATCATTGATACGACAATTATCAAAGAACACTTTAAAATAAATCAATTAATGGTAAACTCATACTTAATAAAGCAAGCAATGGAAAAGGGAATTATACGTATGAATGACATTCATCTCCTATTAAATTTTGATGGGATAATAATGACAGATTCTGGCGCTTATCAAATATTAAGTTATGGCAATATATCTTTTAATTCTGAAGAAGCGATAGTTTTTCAAGAAAAGTTAAATAGTGACATTTCTGTCATTTTAGATATCCCTACATTAAGAACTCACACAAAAATTGAAGCTGAAAGAACAGTTCTTGCTACCTTAAATAATGCTATGATATTGGAAAAGAAGAAAACAAAGGACGACATACTTTGGATTGGACCAATACAAGGAGGTAGGTACTTAGATTTGGTTAAAGAATGTGCAATAAAAATGAGTCAAATACCTTCAATTAAAATGTATGGTGTAGGCGGGCCAACACAATATATGAAAAGTTATGCTTTTGAAGATCTTGTTGATATTATTATGACCATAAAAATGTCTTTGCCAAAAGATGGCCCTCTACATCTATTCGGAGCTGGTCATCCTATATTACTACCATTTCTAGTGGCATTAGGATGTGATACCTTCGATTCAGCATCATACGCTCTTTTTGCAAAAGACGATCGTTATATAACATCTTATGGAACTATTAAATTATCTAATCTCAGATATTTCCCTTGTTTTTGCGATGTTTGTAAAAAATATGAAGTTAATGATTTACTGGAGATGAACAAATTTGAACGTGAAAAATTACTGGCTAAACACAATTTATGGGTTATATGTAATGAGATTAATCAAATAAAGCAAGCAATTTATGAAGGACGTCTATGGGAACTCATAGAAGCAAAATCAAAATTTCACCCAAGACTTTTTAATGCTTTGCTCAAATTGAAAAAATATAAATTTCTTATCGAAAAACATGATCCAGTAATTAAAAGTGTAACTCGAGGTATTTTCTATACCTCCTCAGAAGGACTTATAAGACCCGAAGTTACAAGGCATTTAATAAAGTTAAAGAAAAATGTATCATTCCCAGATAAGACTACATTAATACTCATACCAGACAAAGGTGAAAAATCACGTAAATATTCATTATCCTTACTAAAGCGATTTCTAACGTTATCAAACGATAACAATCCTTTAATAAGTGGTATTCACATATGCATTTATGGCCCTCCATTTGGAATAATCCCATTAGAGCTGATTAACGTTTACCCTCTTTCTCAATATGAAAAAGCACTTAAAACAAGCGTTGAGTCGGAGGAGACAGTAATATCAGCATTAAAAATAGTGTTAAATAAAAGCAACTATGATAAAGCAGTGGTGCTTTTTGACACGACGACGATTACAAGAATTTCCATGAAGAAGATAGTTAAACTTTTGAAAAACAAAAACATTAAATTGAAAGTGTTCGTTAATTGTTTTCCTTCATCAGACACTATTATTAAAACTATTAGCCAATTGTGAACATTAAGAATAACATTATATTTTAATTTAAATTATTAAAAAGCGTAAATATTATATTCTTGTTTCTTATCTTAGTTACGTAGGTCGTATTATCGATGGGTAAGTGAAAAATGAAAGTAAATATACTTGGTGCAGCCGGAGAAATCGGAAGATCTGCAATACAATTAACTACATCAAATTCCAATATACTAATGGATTATGGTATTTCTTTATCTAAAAATGAACCAAAATTTCCCATATCTATTTCTAGCAAGGAGTTGGATGCTATACTACTTACTCATGCTCATTTAGATCATTCTGGTGGAATACCCATCTTCTATGTTTCCACAAAACCAAGATTAATAACAACAAAAATTACTGTCGAAATAAGTGAATTATTAATAAAAGATCTTATAAAATTATCATCATATTATTTACCATACGAATCTTTAGAACTAACCAATATGATTAAATCAGCAAAACCTGTAAGTATAAATGACCATTTTAGGTTAAAAGATCTATCTATTCAACTATTGAATGCAGGACACATACCTGGAAGTTCAATGTTTTTCATAGAAGGTGATGGTAAAAAGATACTATATACTGGCGACTTCAATGTTATAAGTACAAAAATGTTACATGGTGCACAAATAGACATCCCTTATTTGGATGCAATAATTATTGAAGGAACATATGCAACAATTGATCATGAGGATAGGACAAAGGTTGAGCGTGATTTTGTCTATTCTGTTAATGAAATAGTGAGCAATGGTGGTACTGTAGTCATACCAGCTTTCTCGGTTGGACGCGCCCAAGAAATACTCTGTGTACTACATCAATACAACGTAAAGGGAAAAATATACATTGATGGAATGGCAAAGGACGCTAGTAGCATTTTCTTGAATAATCCTGACTTCTTTAGAGATTACTCTCTATTGTTAGAGGCCCATAAACGGGCGATATGGGTAAACAGTTGGTCAGAGCGAAGGAAAGCTTGTAAAGAACCTGGGATCATAATAGCCCCTGCAGGTATGCTTAAGGGAGGAAATGTGCGATTTTATGTAAAAAAGACAGCAAAAGATCATAAAAATGCAATTTTCTTAGTCTCCTATCAAGTTGAAGACACTCCTGGAGCTATGCTAATGAAAAATGGTGTATATAATTTCGGTGGGAAAACTGAGAAAGTAAATGCGAGAATAAAATGGTTTGATTTTTCATCACATTGCGGTAATAAGGAATTACTACATACTATAAAAATGGCGAATGCAAAAAAGGTCATCTTAGTTCATGGTGAGAAAAATAAACTTGAAAAATTTAAGATAATACTTCAAGATGAAAAAATAGCTGAAGACATAATTATACCAGAAGTTGGAGAAGAAATATCAATATAAGTAATGTTACGTAGTACTTGTACTCATCTAAATTACGCTTTATTCAAAATGGGCGGGCTGGGATTCGAACCCAGGACCACCGCCGTGTGAGGGCGGTATCCTAACCAGCTAGACGACCCGCCCATAATTATAAATTCTTCTTTTCCTTTTATTTATTTAATTTTTGAATGTTAAATAATAATGGTGTATCTCTCCTCTAAATAACCGCTATCTTCTCTTATATCTTAATGTTATTTTGATCGTTCACGTTTCTTCCATCTTAAATTTTTCCTTTTGCAACGTCTACATTTTGTGGCATTAGGTGGATTTCGAGCACCACATTCTCTGCATATCATGAAAAATAACCTTTTTTGCTGTGCAATTTTTAAGGCTTCTTGATCCTGTATAGGCATGCAATGCACCTAGTCTAGAATTAACTATTAAAGGTAAATAAAAACTTTGTTGTACTCATTTTAATTTTGTAATGACTACATGAGCTGAAGTGAATGTTATCCCATCTATTTTTGATATTTCTTTTAAGAATTCATCAAGTGACGACTGATTTACAACAGCTATCAAATCAATTTCTCCAGTCACTCTATATGCTCTTTTCAAACAAGATATTTTGCTTATTTGTTCATATACCTGGTTTCTCTTTTGTGGCTGAACTTTAATTATTACAAATGATTCATTAGCTTTTTCTTCAATAATGTTAAGTGCTTTTTCAGTAAGATCTATAAACCCTCTACCCGTTCTGACAAGGTTCTTCTCTTTTAACTTTCTTAAATGTACACTTAATGCTTGTCTTGTTATTCCAAGTTCGTTAGCAAGTTCGCTTTGAGACTTATTAACACTCCTTATGGTTGTTTCTATTGAATTTTCATATAATTTTAATAGAAGTGAATATTGTTTCTCAGTAAGAAACATTTTTCCCTTATCCATCTTCATTTCCATCACCGACATTAATGTAAAACGTCTTCTTGATAATTTTATATTGCTATATTTTAATTTTTGCTTAACGTATTCGCTATTGGAAACCTTATTAAAACAAAAATACATATATTTCTCTTAACGGTATTCTTTAAACTAGGTATTTAAAAGTGGAGGATGGGCTTTGAATCTACCCATCTGTATAATATGTTTGAGAAGTGGTATTTTATGTAAAAGTTGTCAAAGTAAATTAGATTCTGGTGAAATAGAGGACATTGATATTCAAATAAGCAAACTTTTTCTTGAATTGGAAAATAGATTTCCAGAGTTACGTAATTCCACTTTTTATAAGGCTGTAAATGCTGATGACACAATAATATTACTTGTAGGAAGTGGAGGTAAAATACCAAAAACCACATGGAATAAGATTGCATTAACAATGAAACATAAACTAGGTAAGAACGTTAAAATAGTAGAAAAAACCATGAGCATTAGACAACTCGCAGAGCAAATATTATTTCCCGTAAAGGTAAAAAGCGTTAACACCATATGGCTTCCAGATGGCAGTTGTGAAAATCACGTAAAAATTTCTAAAACTGATACTTCTCGACTTAAGTTTTCCAAGGATGTTGCAGAAAAAATATTATCTAGATTTATTAAAGAGAACATTCGTATAATTGAAGAATAACAAAACTGAAGGGGTATACTGATATGAAACTCGACGAATTAGGTGATTGGAGGAGAACACATTTTTCTAATCAAATTACGGCAGATAAAGATGGTGAATCTGTCACAATATTTGGATGGGTTGATGATATTCGGGATTTAGGTGGGCTAATTTTCATTATTTTAAAGGATAGAGAAGGAAAGATTCAGATAACAGTAAATAAACGAGATTTTCATAAAGATAGAATAAGTGAAATACGAAAGTTAACAAGAGAATCTGTTATTGGTGTAAAAGGGATTATTAAGAGAAGTGGAATTGCAAAAAGTGGAGTTGAAGTGATACCTACAGACATAAAGATATTGAACATAGCGAAAACCCCACTTCCAATAGACACTTCCGGGAAAGTTCCCACGAACCTTGAAAAGAGACTTGATATGCGGGTGTTAGATCTACGAATGAAGGAGAGAATATGCATCTTCAAAATTAAAAATACCTTAATAAATGCTATACGAGAATACTTGCAGAATCATGGTTTTATGGAGGTTTTCACACCAAAAATATTAGCCACCGCAACTGAGGGCGGCGCAGCGCTTTTTTCTGTCAATTATTTTGGTAGAATTGCTTTCCTTGCACAAAGCCCACAATTGTATAAAGAGGCGCTTACATCTAGTTTTGAAAAGGTTTATGAAATTGCACAATTCTATAGAGCTGAAGAATTTGACACCTCTTATCACTTAAACGAATTTATATCCGTAGATATAGAAATGGCATTTGCTGAAAGAGAAGATGTCATGAATATTTTAGAGCAATTAATAATTTATGCGCTTGAAAAAGTCGTTATAAACAATGAAAATGAGTTAAAACTTTTAAATCCTAAATTTAAAATGCCAACAACTCCATTCAAGGTACTCACCTACAAAGAAGCTATAGAGATATTGAAAAGTAAAGGGCTTAACATACGGGTAGGTGAAGATATTCCAGTATCTGGAAATAAGCTTATTGGAAATGAGATTAACGGGCCATACTTCATAATTGACTGGCCTCTATCTCTTAAACCATTTTATATAAAGCCAAAGAGAGAAGATCCTGAATTAAGCGAATCCTTCGATCTCAATTGGTCTTGGTTGGAAATAGCGAGTGGTGGTACAAGAATACATGTTAAGGAACAACTTATAGAGAGGCTCAATAAACTCGGATTGAATCCTGAAAAATTTGAACCATTTTTAACTTATTATGATTATGGCATGCCTCCACATGCTGGATGGGGTATGGGTCTTCAGAGATTGCTTATGATGATAGTAAATGCTAACGACATACGTGAAGTAACATTGTTTCCACGTGATAAAAGGAGACTAATTCCATAACCATGTTTCATGTTAAAATCCAACTTTATTTGGATTCTTCGGTTTAACGATTTCCCTTAAAACAATGGTTGCATAATTCCCCTTCTTTAATAAAAAATTGCAATAAATATTACCATCCTTTGTTAAATGCCACATAAAATTGTATACTCTAAATGTTAATGGTCTGTAATATCCTGATAAAGAAATTTCTGGGAATTCTTTGAATAAGAAATCCTTATATGTGACTCTTTCTTCATCTAGTACTTTTGCTATTGGTTCGTACGCTTCCCCTCTTGGAATCTTTCTTTCATCTGTTAGATATCCTGGGAGAGGGTATAATATCGAAAGGTTCCCCCTCTTTATTAAGTAATTTATTCTGTTTCTGTTTTTTTCTGTTACTTCAATTATATCTTCCTCTCTATATAGTGTGGTTTCTGTAGGTCCTACTATGTCTCCATTTATAGCTTCTTCTAATGGAATTCCTTTTTCAATTCTTTTATTAATTATTTTGTTAAATAAAAATGATTGATAAGATTGTAGGAAAATCCTTATGACTTCAATATTCCTTGAAAAGACATTTCTTACTTTTTCCTCCCAATTTTCCTTATTTCCATTAAAGGTATTGTAATTTCCTTTTTCAAACATTTTTTGCAGCGCTTCCTCGTAATTTCTATTTAAAATCTTTTTTCCAATAATATGGTTAAATGGTTGTTTCATACCGAACCTTTGATAACCAAAATATGAAAAAATACTTGATAATGAAAAGATTTTTTGAATTTTTGCCATTTTTGTAATAAGGGACGTTTCGTCCATTCTTTCGTCTACTTTGATGATCGCTGCAAACCTATTTCCCCACAGTTCATGAGAACTTAGTGGTGCATATGATCTGTACCAACGCAGAATTTTTATTCCGCTAATTGTTTCGTTAATTTTATTCAGATGAACCCCATTTTTGCATTTCATGCTTATACTTTGAATGGCTACTCCTTTTGAATCTTTTAATCCTAAAAACTGTATGTCAGAAATTGGTATATTCATTTTCTTTGATAGTTCGCTTATCACATATAAAGTGTCAACTCCTCTTTTTACTAATATCATTCTTAAATATTCCCCTTCACCACATAGTGGAATTGTAAAGTTGCTTACATCCTCTTTTGGTAATATTATCCCTCCTCTAAGAACTTCTTGAATAATGAATTCATCAACACTATCCCTTATGCGCGCATTTTCTATGCTTAAATCTTTAGGGGTAGCGTAGTATTTAAGACCAATTTCTTGATCAATCTCACTATTT
This sequence comes from Candidatus Culexarchaeum yellowstonense, assembly GCF_024707025.1. Taxonomy (NCBI): domain Archaea; kingdom Thermoproteati; phylum Candidatus Culexarchaeota; class Candidatus Culexarchaeia; order Candidatus Culexarchaeles; family Candidatus Culexarchaeaceae; genus Candidatus Culexarchaeum; species Candidatus Culexarchaeum yellowstonense. Next base: position 67,781 of record NZ_JANGFQ010000002.1, on the reverse strand, counting down.
GTGACATCAAACATATCGCAACATCCTTCATTTTAGTAATGGTAATTGCCCCGTTATCTTGTCGATTAAATTTGAGGGGGCTGGTCCGATGCCTAGACATGTAAGAGTATTTGGGGGGACTTCCGTATATCCAGCATCATAAATTAGAGCTGCTGGTAAATTTAAAGCGCATGCTCTTTTATAAAGATCCATCAATCTATCTCCCCCCTCAATTTTTAGTACGATCTTCTTTTGACCACTTTCAATCCACATTTTCCACCATTCATAAGCATTTTTCCTTGCAATTTCAGATGCACTAACTGCAGCATGCGCTACTTCCGCTGCTATTTTTCCAGCGCTCATGTTTAAATCAGTTCTAACAACGATAACTTGTTTTATATCGCTTAACATGTTATAACCCCCAATATGTTGCCACACTTAAATTTAACTTGTATTCAATCAGCATTATTTGTTTTTAGGTTAGGTAGTAAAATTTTTATTGGATCATTGTAAATCTGTGTAACGTGATAATTTATGTCTAAAAGCGGATCTTTGGAGTTACCCATCTGTGTTTCATGTAAATACCCGATATTACCACTTGAGAAGGGCGTAAATTTTCCTTGCCCGAACTGTGGATATATGCTGTGGCGTGATAAACGATGCAGAAAACTAGCTACTTCTTACAAATGTCCAAATTGCGGTTTTGAAGGGCCCTAAGATGAGGTGAAATTATGGGGAAAGTTTACGTTTTATTGAAAGTATACCCATCTTCAGTGGATATAGACTTGGATTCCCTTGCAAATGAAATAAAATCATCATTACCTCATGGAATAACCTTTGGCAGTTATTCCAAGGAACCCGTTGCTTTTGGACTTTATGTATTGAAAATAGCTGTTGTAATGCCTGAGGATACTCAAGGTGGAACAACCATACTTGAGGATACTATAAGTAAGATACCAAATGTCAGTCAAGTAGAAGTCGAATATGTAAGTAGAATTTAACTGATACAAAACGCTCTAAATTGCGTTGCCCCTTTGCGAAGTAAACAAAATATCTATAAGCTTTTACGTACTATTTTTAGTTGAAATTTAGAGGGATACCTATGGGAACTAGTCCTAAGAATAAGAAAGAAATCCAATTGAGAGTAGCTGAAGCTAAACAAAGGGACGTTGGTAGAGGAAAGGTTAGAATAAGCCCAAAAATTATGAATGAATTGAATCTAAATGCTGGGGACATAATTGAAATAGAAGGTAAAAAGAAGACAGCTGCCATCGTGCTACCTGCATATGATGAAGATGATGATACCATCATAAGAATGGATGGTTTGATACGTAGAAACGCTGGGGTAAGTATTGGTGAAAAAGTTACAATAAGGAAAGCGGAAGCGAAACCTGCATCAATGGTAAGATTAGCTCCATCATCATTTTCAATAACTATAGACTCAAGCTTCATAAATTTTGTTAAAAGAAAGCTCCTCGATTACCCAATAATGGAGGGGGACACTGTTTTAATTCCAGTACTTGGCCAGGCAATACCATTCAAAGTTATTTTAACTAGACCGAATGGCGTTGTGGTAGTTAATGAAGATACTAATTTAGTAATACTTGAAAAACCCGCTGAAGAAGTGAAAGTTCCAAGGGTGACATATGAAGACATAGGAGGTCTGCATGATGCTATACAAAAAATAAGAGAAATGGTTGAATTACCTCTTAAACACCCAGAATTATTCAAGAGACTTGGAATAGATCCTCCAAAAGGGGTTCTATTATATGGGCCTCCAGGATGTGGGAAAACATTACTTGCAAAGGCTGTAGCCAATGAAACAAATGCCCATTTTATATCTGTTAATGGCCCAGAAATTATGAGTAAGTTTTATGGAGAGTCAGAGCAAAGGTTGAGGGAAGTTTTCGAGGAAGCTAAACAAAATGCCCCTTCAATAATCTTCTTTGATGAAATAGATGCTATAGCTCCAAAGAGGGAGGAGGTAACTGGTGAAGTGGAAAAGAGGGTTGTTTCACAATTGCTCGCACTTATGGATGGTTTGGAAGCAAGGGGCGATGTAATAGTTATTGGGGCAACAAATAGGCCTAACGCTATAGATCCTGCGTTAAGGCGTCCAGGAAGATTTGATAGAGAAATAGAAATTGGTGTTCCAAACAAGGAAGGTAGATTAGAGATATTACAGATTCATACTAGGAACATGCCTTTGGCTGAGGATGTAGATCTAAAGAAATTAGCTGAAATAACTCATGGTTTTGTCGGCGCTGATCTTGCAGCACTCTGTAGGGAGGCTGCAATGAAAGCGCTCAGAAGATATTTGCCTCAAATAGATCTTCAACAAGAAAGAATACCTGAAGACGTTTTAGAGAAATTGCAAGTGACCATGAATGATTTTCTTGAAGCTTTTAAAGAGATAACTCCTAGTGCGATGAGGGAAGTCTATGTTGAAACTCCTAATGTAAGATGGACTGATATTGGTGACTATGAAGATGTAAAGCAAGAGTTAAAGGAAGCTGTAGAGTGGCCAATTAAGTATCCAGATGCATTTAAACGCTTAGGCATAAGGGCTCCAAGAGGGATATTATTGGTGGGGCCTCCTGGATGTGGGAAAACGCTATTTGCAAGGGCTGTGGCTACAGAAAGTGAAGCTAATTTTATAAGTGTTAAAGGGCCTGAACTGTTAAGCAAGTGGGTTGGGGAATCTGAGAAGGCGGTACGAGAAATATTTAGGAAAGCTAGAATGGCTGCCCCATCAGTGATCTTCTTCGACGAAATAGATGCTATAGCCCCCATGAGAGGTTTAGATTACGGAGATTCAAGAGTTACTGAAAGAATCATAAGCCAACTATTAACAGAAATGGATGGCTTAGTAACATTGGAAAATGTAACAGTGCTAGCGGCAACCAATAGGCCAGATATATTAGATCCAGCTCTATTACGTCCTGGACGGTTCGACAGAATAATATATGTTCCTCCTCCAAACCAAGAGGCTAGAAAGGAGATATTGAAAATTCATACTAGGAACATGCCTTTGGCTGAGGATGTAGATCTAGATGAGTTAGCAAAGATAACGGAAGGTTACTCTGGTTCCGATTTAGAGGCTGTTGTGAGAGAAGCTGCTATGATAGCATTACGAAGAAATATTGAAGCTAACAAAGTTGAAAAAGCCCACTTCCTTGAAGCATTGAAAAAGATAAAGCCTTCAATAAATGAAAATATGATACAATACTACAGTAAATGGATTGAGCAATCAAAGCAAATACAAGCGAGACCACGATTATTAACCTTTACGTAGAAGGGTTGATCTATGAGTAAATCAGCTAAAGACTCTTTATGGCTCATTGAACCTATAGAATCTCTAATAATTTCTCTTCTTCTTAAAAATCCTAAGAAGACATTTGATGAAACTGAACTCTATGAAAAGATAAGACAAGAGTATGACAAAGTTTCATATAACCTATTCATAAAAGCCCTCATAAAGCTTGAAATATGGGGTAAAATAAATGTCACATCTGGCAGGAAAGGTCAGAAGATGATAAGTTTGACCGCGGTGTGATTAAAATGGGCGTTGATTTAAGAGATATAATACCTACGGAAGCTATAGAAGAAACTGATTTGCCATCGTTAAGAGATAAAGTTATAGCAATTGATGGATATAATGCCTTATATCAATTTTTGGCGATAATAAGACAGCCTGATGGCACTCCATTAAAAGATAGTAAAGGTAGAGTGACCAGTCATCTAAGTGGTCTTTTTTATAGAACTGTAAATCTTCTAGAAGCTCAGATTAAGGTTGTTTACGTTTTTGATGGGAAACCTCCAGAATTAAAGGAAATGGAAATTTCAATGAGAAAAAAGAGAAAAGAAGAAGCTATTAAAAAATACGAAGAAGCAATTAAATTAGGTGACCTGAAGGCAGCTAAGATGTACGCTCAGCAAACTGCACAATTAAATGAAGATATGGTTAGTGAAGCTAAATCTTTATTGGATGCTTTAGGTGTACCTTGGGTTCAAGCCCCCTCTGAGGGTGAAGCTCAAAGTGCATTTATGGTTCAAAAGGGAGACGCATGGGCTACTGCAAGTCAAGATTATGATTCATTGCTTTTCGGTTCACCGCGTCTTTTGAGGAATTTAACTATAAGTGGGAGAAGGAAGCTCCCAAGAAAAGATGTCTATGTAGAAGTTAAACCTGAAATAATATATCTTGATAAGCTATTAAAACAACTAGATATAACGAGAGATCAATTGATTGAGATCGGAATATTGATAGGTACGGATTATAATCCTGATGGCATTGAAGGTATTGGCCCTAAAACTGCATTGAAGTTAGTTAAGCAATATAAGGACTTTTCTTCGCTTCTAAAATCTTTGGGAGAAAAAGCAACTTTTCCAGTTGACCCTTTTAAAATAAAGGAGCTATTCTTAAATCCTCAAGTTACCAATAATTATGTCTTAAAATGGAAGAGACCTGACAAAGATAAGGTTATCGAAATTTTATGCGAATGTTATGATTTTTCAAAGGAACGTGTAGAGAAAGCAATTGATAGGATACTTAAGGTTTATGATACACAAACAAAACAAACAACTTTAAAGAAGTGGTTTAATTAATATTCTTTCCAGCCATATTTACCAATCAAAGGTACAAAAACGCAGCCACCAGCACTAAATGTTAGAAGTTCATTCCCCCTCTTTAAACCAACTACTAACTCTTGGTAAAAACTTCCACCTATAGGTATTACTATCCTTCCTCCATCCTTTAATTGATCTATTAGCGGTTTTGGTATGCTAGGTGCTGCTGCCGTAACAAATATTCTATCGTATGGTGCGGCTTCTTCATACCCTAAGGTACCATCTCCCAAAATTACATCAACTCTATCATCATATCCACATACTTTCAGATTTGTTTTTGCAAATTCAACTAAAGCTGGTATTCTTTCAATGGTGTATACATGTCCCCACTTCTCGCGTGGGACATCTTTTGGTGCAACAATTTCAGCACATACAGCTGCATGATAACCAGAACCTCCACCAACCTCTAACACTTTCATTCCAACATCAAGCATCAACAATTCGCAAATTATTGCCACCATATGTGGTGCTGATATTGTTTGCCCCTCCAATGTTGGTAGTGGAGCATCTATGTATGCTAGCTCTCTATATTTTGGGGGTACAAAAAGCTCTCTTGGTACTGTTAACATTGCTCTTATAACATTTTGTGATTTCAAAACCCCTTCACTTATCAATTTTTCTATAAGTTTCCTTCTTTCCTCATCGAAAGACTTCTTCATACCAACAATTATACAGTTCTCTTTACATTAATAAAATTATTTCAGACGATAGTCATATCTGTAAAAATTAAATAGTCCTTTAATATATTAAGCATAATGCTATATTATGGCAATTATTGAAGAAGTGATAGCATACGGTCATCCGAACATACGTGCAACGCATAAATCTACATTTGAGATCACAAAAGAATCTACATTAACTAAAAGGGGCGACTGCATAATAGGTATAAAATCCAATAAAGCTTGCAAAGACATTTCTGAATTATTCAAGAAAAGCCTAAGAAGCAATGTTGCAGTAAAAGTGATTATAGAATGTAATGGTATCAAAGACGAGGTTATTGGTTACGGAGATCCAAATCTAATTCTAAGCGATCCTACCAGTATAGTTATAAGAAAGAGTAGTTATATATGTCCAAGAACATTATTAATACGTGCCAATAAAGCAGCATGCGACTTAGATAGAAGGCTTGTATCCTTTATGAAACTTATCAACTCTATCATAAAAGTAAAATTTTTAATATTATTATAATACATAAGTGGTACTCCTCTTTTCCACCAAATTTTTATTTTTATTTATGCTAGACATACTTTAAATGAGGTGCCCATATGGATGTAGAAATGGTGCTCCATTACGTAAAATTGCCCCCAACCGAGGAATTACTGACTGAAGAAAGATTAAACAATTACTTAATGCTCGGCATTCCATTGAATCATTATATAGGTCTCGAGATATCCGGCTATGTTCACCTGGGCACTGGCTTACTTTGTATGCAAAAAGTAGCAGATTTACAGAAAGCTGGGATAAAAACCACGGTTTTTCTAGCCGATTTCCATTCTTGGATTAATAGAAAGTTGGGTGGAAATCTTGAAATTATACGGAAAGTCGCTGGCGGATATTTTAAAGAGGCGTTAAAAGCATCTATATTGATTTCTGGTGGAGATCCTGAAAAAACAAATTTTGTTTTAGGATCCGAATTTTATGAGAAAATTGGTAGAACTTACCTAGAAAATGTCATAAAAATAGCTATGAAAACCACTCTTTCAAGAATGAGGAGATCAATATCAATTATGGGCAGAAAGAAGGAAGAAGCTCTTTATTTCTCTGATCTACTTTATCCTGCAATGCAAGTTGCAGACATATTTTCATTAAATGTAAATTTAGCACATGGCGGTATGGATCAAAGGAAAGCACATATAATAGCTATTGAAATAGGAGAGGAAACCTTTGGATATAAGCCAGTAGCACTACACCACCATATACTTATGGGGTTAAACGTAAGAAAGGAGGATTATTTAGCATTAATGAATGCAATGAAATCTAACAATTATGAGTTAATGGAGGATAAATTAGTTGATTTGAAAATGTCAAAATCGAAACCAGACAGTGCCATATTTATTCATGATAGTGAAAGTGAAATTAAAAGAAAAATACTTAATGCATTTTGTCCTCCAAAAGAAGTGTCTTACAACCCCATAATGGAACTAGTTAAATACGTGATTATGCGACATTTAAAAGATGAATGCATAGAAATTTTAAATCAAAAGACGAATGAGCGTAAAAAATATGGAAATTACGAAGAATTAGAACATGCATATATAAATGGAGAAATACATCCATTGGATTTAAAGCTATACGTAGCCAACAAATTAATAGAAATATTAGAACCTGCTAGGAAGCATTTTAGTAGTGGTTACGGGGCAAAATGCCTTGAAGAAATGAAAGAAATAATGTCAAGATCCAATTGAAATATACTTTAATCTGACATTATTCAAATGCTTACATTTAATTTGAAAAGCATTTACTAACTTTATTTAAAGTGGATGCATTTGCATTTTTTTCTAATTAATGGCGGGCCCGGTGGGATTTGAACCCACGACCAACGGCTTAGGAGGCCGCTGCTCTATCCATGCTGAGCTACGGGCCCCCTCAATATTATTTTGAATTATACTCTTTTAAATTTGTTGAATTATTCACGGAAACTAATATATTTACTTATATAATCCAACTTCTTAATGTCACCAATAATTTCTTTCAATTCATCAATATTTCTTATGGGTCTATGAGTTATCACTTTAGACGCATAAGGCTCCCTGAAAAATGGTATCTTGCTCAGCTGCCCCCTGTTCCATGTGTTAATCTCTATTGGTATGGGTATCCCTAATATGGACCTATAACCATAACCAACAACTATTATGTCTGTAAATTTTTTTAGCTGATATTCAAATGGTATTGCTACAAGCAGTGGATAGCTACCTACTTGTCTACCATACGTCATCCTTCCACTTCTTATTTCCACAAATACCTTTTTCAAGACGTTATATCTTGGAATTATTTTTTTGAGCATCGGTCGGTCGACTTCCTTTCTCATTTTCTCTTTATAAATCCTAAAATACCTTTTATGCTTCCTTATTATTCTTTCACCAATTTCCCACATTCTAGTCCCAGGCAATGGAATGCATTGCCTTATGTTTATCCTTCTTACAAGCAATCCCTTATTCAGCACATTTTTCATGAATTCGAAGTTTAACTTGTACGTTTCTTCACTTTCAGCGATTAAGCCATGAACGAAATTTATTCCAGGCAACAATTCAGGAAGACCATTCTCTCCTCTGATAGCACCAATTTCATTTATTATTTCTATCGCTTTTAATGCATCTTCTGGTTCAACTTTTAGATTATTTGCCTTTATGACTTTTGGATCTGCTGACTCTATTCCCATTGCAGCTACGTCGCCGGAGGTGTGATATTTTACTATTATTTTTGTTATTTCTCTACTTTCATTAGGGTAATTTACTATAGTTCCAGGATTTACATTATCAATATGTAATGTCTCTAAATCTGGTGCCACTTTCCTTATTCCTTCAAAAAGTCTTCTTAACGCTTCTGGATTTGGGCGGGGGAACTCCTTTTCTCCAACTTCACTTGAAAGGTAACAATAGAGATCTGGTTGTCTTCCAATTCTAAAATGTCTCACTCCATAATTGTATAAAGATGCAATTTCCATTAATACATCTTCAACTGCTCTGAATATTGGATGCCCCCATAACGGTTCAACGCAAAAGGAGCAACCACCAGTAATATATCTTGGGCATCCTCTATATGTTTCTATTTCACAAATCAAGTTTAATCCATAGTTAGGATGATCTTGAACTATTTTCGCCCCCCTTATGGAAACTTCCCTTACAATTGAATAATCTCTTCTCTTAGAAGCCGGATTTACCTTATCGCTCTTCAAATCATTTACTAGTAAATCTGATAATACGATTTCTATATCCCCACTTACCACTAGATCATAAAGATCTTTTATATACTCGATTTTCTTAGCTTTCTTCCCTCCCTCTTTGCAGAAACCATAACGAGCAATTGGTCCTCCTAGAATTTTTAATGGTTTCATCACTAGAGTACCAATTTTCAGAACTTCCTCTTCAGTTATTGGTTTACCTCCAATATAATTTCCAGGTACACTTATCCCTCCAAGAACTATTAGCATATCTGCTTTATTCATTATTTTTAAGTACTCTGAAAAATTCCCACGCACCATATCAATGGTATAATACTTTACATTTACTTGACTATTATACTTCCATATGGTTCCAGCAGCATATCTTGCGTATACATCAAGATAAGGAGGAACACCTAATCCAGCAGGTTCATCATTATATCCATCCAATATAATTACTCTCTTTAAATCATTTGTACGCATTTCACATAACCCTTAAGTTATAAAATGTTGCCATCCCTTTTTCTCAATTATTCTTTCTTCTTCTTCATGTTTATATATTATCTTTCCGCTTTCATTAGTCACTTTACCTATTTTAATTAATGTTCCACCAACCTTTCTCACTTCATTTAAGGCTTCTTCCCAATTCTCTTTGCTTATGGTTAATATCAATGCATATTCTTCTCCACCATAAAAAACGAGGTCAAATGGATCTATCCTGTTTTTTTCAGCGAATATTCTTGCTTCTTCAGTTATTGGTAAATTATCTATTTCGATCCCAACATTACTCATTTTAGCAATTTCATGGAGTGAAATAGCTAAACCGTCACTGCTATCTATTGATGCGTTAACCAAACCTCTTTTTGCCAGAATACATCCCTCCTTGATATATGCTCGTGGCTCATAAACATCCCTTAATATCCTCCTTCTCAATTTCTCCTCCACCGATAATGATTCCAGTAAAATTTTTAATCCAGCAGCAGTGTTGCCGAAAAGTCCGGTTGTTGCAATAATGTCTCCAATTTTAGCTCCACTTCTTGGTACGACCTTCTTAGCTATTCCAAGAGCTATTCCATCGATTATTATATCATCTGCCTCATTCGTATCTCCACCCAGAACTTTCATACCATACTTTCTTGCAGCAATGTCTATCCCTTCATAAATTTCTCTTAAATCCTTTACATTCATATCTCTCTTCAATCCTATTGACGTTAAAAACCCTATAGGTTTTGCACCCTTTGCAGCTAAATCGCTTACACACATTGTAACTACTTTTTTCCCAATCTGTACATTACTCATACCAGGCGGTATGTCCGTTTTCCCCACTAGCATATCTACATTTATAACAAGGTTTTTTCCCCCTGGAAGTTTTATTGCAACGGCATCATCTCCGTATGGTAGCGTTATCTTTTTCGTTTCTTTATCTATAATGCTAAATATGATTTCAATAACCTTTTCTTCACCTATATCAGATATCTTGGTCTCCCTCACTTTCCAATTCCTCCTCAAAGTCAATTATAGCCTGAACAGAATTATTATTTAAGTTTATTAGGGCGGCTTTTGCTTTATTAGGATAAATTCCCATATTCTTCATATATTCTGTTTGTTCTTGCCAAGTTCCAGAGTTTACAACAGTAACTCCTTTGTAATTTGTGTATTCAAAGGTGTGGATATGTCCTGCATGAAATACGTTAGGAATTTTCTCTATAACCATCAAATCCTCTTCTTCCGGTGCTATTAGTGTTCTTCCACCATATACGGGGGCTATGTGTCTCCTCTTTAATAATTCTATCATGGCTTTTGCTGGTGTCTCGTATTTTAAGTTGGCGATGTTAACCATAATGTCATCCAAACTTTTCCCATGCGTTATTAGAAACAATGATTTATGCAATTTTATGTATGCGGGGTCGCCCAGAATTATCACGTTACTTAGTTTGTAAAGAGGAGCTGCGTATTCTTTGTATAGTGTTGGCGATGGTAATGCTTGTCTCGTTGCATCATGATTTCCAGGTACTATTATTATCTTTACGTGTTGTGGAATCTGTGATAAGTAGTAAGCTGCAACCTCGTATTGTCTTTTCAAATCTTTTATAGCTAACTCTTTTTCTTGTCCTGGATAGATCCCTATTCCATCTACTATATCTCCTGCAATCACTACATATTTAGTACGCTTTGCAAAGCCTTTTAATTTCGCATCTCCGAAGACACCGTTTAACCATAACAGAAATTTATTAAATGCATGTCTCATGAAAAATCTACTTCCAATATGCAGATCAGAGATTAAAACAGCATAAATGTCAGGGCCACCTCTTTTTTCACAAACATTGTTTATTTGCCTTGGGATTTCTGGTTGCAATATATCTGTTGCAAGAATTTTTCCTTCACCAATTGGTATACCTTCCACGCATATAACTTCATTTGGAATAATGTTCTGTGCTTTTTGCAGTAAGTCTGAATTTTTCATAGTAACCAGTACTGTTACTTCCCCAGTTAAATCTTCAGCATCGAATGTTATCATACTCTTACTGACCTTCTTATCGCTCACTATACAGATTATTTTAACCTTATTTTCTGTAGCTCCTATTATCTTCTTATTTGATAGATCTCGTATATCTATTGCTCCCCTGGCATCATATCTTTCTGAAATCATAATTTTTCTAAGTTTCATGTATCTGCTCATAAAATAATTCCTAAAATCCTTTGAAAGAGGAGTTTGTAAGATATATTCCGTGGGTTCAAAGATCACCTCTATTTCTTCAGCTAGGTCTTTTACGTCAATCTCTTCCTCATACTGTTTTGATGAATCAGAGATGAATTCTGGTGTAATAATTAGGGGTTTATTTTCCATTGTTGACAGCTTCTTTAAAATCTCTTCCAATATTTTCGATGCTTCATCTTTATTTTTCAATAACACATTTAAAAATTCAGGACTAATTTGTACTCCTTGCATAGATATTTTCGCTATTAACGCTTTTATCCTTAAGTCGCTCATAAGTTCTCTTGTCATTTACTCAATACCTGATATTATGTTTGTATTATCTTGGATAAATTAATATACTTTGAAGTCTACTAGTATTTAACGAAATCATTTAACATAGAAAGGGTGTATATAATGGAGGCTTTAGGTGCAACTACTGTTGGCTTAGTATGTAAGGACGGTGTTGTACTTGCTTCTGAGAAAAGAGTAGCCTATGGATATACCATTTTAAGTAAAATGGGGAAAAAAGTATTTAAAATTACAAATAACTTGGCAATAGCTTGTGCAGGATTAATTGCAGATATGCAATTACTCGCAAAATCTTTAACCGCTGAAGCAAATTTATATGAACTCACCTATAAAAGTCCTATGAAAGTTAGGAATTTGGCAAAGTTGTTATCTACAATCCTATATAGTAATCGTCTGTATCCATACTTAACTGAAATTATAGTTGCAGGGGTGGATGTTACAGGCCCCCACTTATATGTTTTAGATCCATTGGGGTCATTAATTGAGGATAAATATGCAGCATTAGGTTCTGGTGCCCCCCTCGCTATGAGTATATTGGAATCTGAATATTCCCCAGAAATTACCGTAGATGTTGGGGAGAAGATAGCAATTAAAGCGGTAAGTGCAGCCATTAAAAGAGATATAATTTCTGGTGATGGTATCGATATATTGATAGTGAAACGAGAGGGTGCTATAGAGAAATTCCTACCTATCGAAGTATAGTATTGATTTCTAGATTAACTTAATGGGCTTGTCTAATCTGCTTAGAAGTACTATCCTTGAGGGCTCTGAAGCATCGATGATCTTTAGGGAAGTTAATTCGCTCATTTTCTTACCGAATTCAAGTATTTCTTCAAAGCTCGGCATATGTGTAGATGATAACCTATATTGAAATCCTCCAAGGCTCATAGCAGCTTTTGGCTCTACATATGTTGGGTTTGCTTTATCTACTATTTTTGCATACTCTTCTACCTTCTTTAAATTTAATTCCCTTACTAATGTTAATCTAATTACGGTTGGACACGAAAAACTTTTAATGAGTTCCATGCTACGCATAATATTTTCCCATCCATTTGGTATCTTAGGTCTGCAAACCTTCCTATATGTTTCGTAGTCTGGTGCAGACAAACTTATGTAAAGCTGGCTTGGTTCATTATTTAATTTCTCTAATACGTCTGGTCGAGTTCCATTGCTTACAAGGAAAACCGTTTTGAAGTTATGCCTGAAAAATTCGTATATCAGATCGTCTATGTACGGATATAGTGTAGGTTCCCCAACTAGACTTATTGCTGCATGTATGGGTCTAAAAGCTTCTTCCAGCATATTTCTGTCTACATTTCTATTTCCTTTGAATCCGGATAATACCTCTCTTTGCATTTTTAGTCCATTAAGCACTATTTTTTCAGGATCATCCCATTTTGGTAAGTTTAGTTCATTCCACTCTATCCCAATGTCTGATGCTTGTACTCTCCAGCAATATATGCATTCATGTGTGCATGTTATTGTTGGTGATAATTGTAAACACCTATGTGATGGAATTCCATAAAATTTTTGTTTATAACAGACATTTTTCCCTTTGGATGTTAAAGATGCTTTTAACCAGTAGCATGGCTTTAATAAGCTGTAATCTCCTATAAACTTGTATCCTTGTTTTAGGTATTCCCTTTTTAGCTTCTCTACAGCTTCCATCAATATTATCTCGGCAAATTTCATCTAATAAATTTAAGGGGATACCTTAAAGAATTTGGTTATTTGTTTTGTGCATTTTTATACTTTTCAAATTCTTCTTGTCTCCTCAATATTTCATTTATGATTTGAGATGTTTTGTAGAATGGGCTTTCTTTATATTCTTCGTTTATCCTAATAACCTTAACATCATGTAATCCCCTCTCTTTTAACTTATTCTTCAAATCTTCTTCTGATATGAATTTTTGATCTGGGCCTAAAATTATGATGTTCGGTTTTATCTCTTCTACCTTTCTTAATATATCCTCATCATCACTTCCCAAAACCGCTTCATCAACATATTTAATACTTCTAACAACCTCCAATCGTTGAGAACTGGGTATTATTGGTTTTCTCCCCTTAAACCTATTTACATTATTATCTGTGGCTACAATTACTATTACTTGCCCATACTCTTTAGCCTTTTTCATTAACCATATATGCCCTGGGTGAATTATATCAAAAGTTCCTGCCACCAATACTCTATTTTGGCGTTTCTTTATGTCTTCATTTTCCCATTCGAATTCTACCATATTTAAGAATTTTAGGCAATCTAATAATCCCTCAGCATATGCAATGCACGCTAAGCTTGTAATGTACTCTCCTTTTTCAAAATAGAATTTTGCATCAGAACAATAGCTTTTACATAACTCTATTACTTTCTTTACTCTCTCATCTTCATGTCTTTCTTGCCCAAGTTTATTTAGTACTATGTTGACATTTTCAATGTATTTCTTTACCCTCTCTATTTCTTTACTTGGCATTTTACTTCCTCCATAACACTTAAAGGTGCATTAGCCAATTTTACTAATGCTTCTGCTTCTATAAAATGTAATCTACCAACTATTATAAGAGAATATGGTGGAGCTCCAAAATCCACTTTCGAAAGTTCATTTATATAATCAGCTTTCACAATTTGAGTGTCTGAACCTATCCTTGCGCAACCCACACATAAAGTATCTCTTTTGATAACGTTCTCTTTTCGTTTTTCTTCAATTTTCTTCAATATATCGATAGCTTCTGCAATCCTCATAAATCTCATATTTTCCGCATCCATATCTAGTAACAACAGTGTATGTAATCCCTGTTTCATATTCTCTTTTATAACATCATAGGGGGTTTCGCAGATACTCTCTCCATATGGAAACGTTACTGTCACGCATCTTCCGAATTTATAACTAAAAAGACCTGTTTCACCACATATTGCCGACTGAATTGATGCTGCATGCACAACCCTTGTTTCTATACCTCTATCAATCGCCGTCAATCTTAGTTGCATATGTGTTGTCGCAACAAAAGGATCTCCAGGGACTAATAGTACAACAATTTTGTTTTTCGCTTCATTTAGTATTTCCTCATAATTTTCTTCTATATCCCTTCTACTAACCTTGATAACCTTTCTTCCAATGATATTCTTTTCTAAAATTTCAATAGAAAAGTTTGGAATTACGCTAGTATATGTATCTAAATACACTCTTTCTGCGCATCTCATCCACTTTATACCGGATAATGTGATATCTTCTAATCCATTTAGCCCTAAGCCTACAAAAACAAGCATACCCCATCATCTAATGTTTTAACCTTTAATTCTTTTAATATTGGAGCCATATGTAAATCTTTTCTGCGGTACTTAAAGATGCGAAACATTAATTTATAACATCTTAAATCTATTTTTAGTAAAGGGGGCCCGTAGCTCAGCCAGGACAGAGCAGTGGGCTCTTAACCCATTGGTCGCGGGTTCAAATCCCGCCGGGCCCGCCAAATATCATTACTTTTACACGACATTGGAAACGTATTTATGTGCTACGAGTTAACTTATATTTGAATAAAATGGTGGTGGTTTATGGAGAAAGTTAAAGTAGTCGTTGTGGGTATTGGGGCAATAGGGCAGATGCTTACAAAAGAGCTATTAAATAAACAGGGATTTGAAATAGTTGGGGCTGTTGACATTGATCCCAAAAAAGTTGGACGAGATCTTGGGGAAGTACTTGGCTTAGGCAAGAAACTTGGTGTAAATGTTTCTAATGATATTGACAGTGTACTGAAGAATTCAAGACCTCATGTAGTTATTCACATGACATCATCATATCTCAAAGAGGTGTACCCCCAGCTACTAACTATACTTAAGTATGGTGTAAATGTAATTTCTTCATGTGAAGAATTGAGTTATCCATACATTGTTGACCGAAAAATCGCTGAAGAATTAGATAATACTGCCAAACGCTACGGGTCAACCCTATTAGCTACAGGCATAAATCCTGGTTTCCTAATGGACACTTTAGCCATAATACTAACAGCCCCATGTATAAAGGTTGATAGCATCAAGGTCACTAGACATATGAATGCATCTGTTAGAAGAGGTCCCTTCCAGAGAAAGATAGGAGCAGGACTAACTGTAGATGAATTTAAACGTAAAATATCTACTAAAGAAATATCTGGTCATGTAGGGTTAGAACAGAGTATATCATTGATAGCAGCTGCTCTAAAAGTTAAGCTTGACAAAATCGATGTTGGAGAAGTTCAACCCATAATTTCTGATAAATATGTAAAAACAGATTACGTGGAAGTTAATCCGGGATACGTGGCTGGGCTAAGACAAACAGCTCAGGGTATCGTGAACGGAAAGCCATTCATAACTCTTGATTTCATAGCTTATGTTGGAGCAACCGAAGATTATGATGCCATAGACATCCAAGGGATACCTGAAATCCACGAACGAATATCTCCTTGTGTGCATGGCGATTGGGGAACTATTTCAATGCTGATAAACGTTATACCAAAAGTTATGAAAGCTCCTCCAGGACTTTTAACTATGAAAGACATAACAATTCCTCATTGCATATTAAGTGATGTAAGAGATTATCTCTAAATCATTAAATAAATAATTACTTTTTAATCTAAGTTGGTGTATGATATGTCTTCACTCGAATTTAAACCGACTAGAATGGAACTAATAGCATTAAGACGTAGATTAAATCTTGCCCAAAAAGGACTTAAATTACTTCAAGAAAAGCAAGATGCTCTAATAATGGAATTTTTTGCTGTCATCCAAAAATATAAAAAATTAAGAGAATCTCTTTTACCTGTATTTAAGGAAGCTTATTTTGCTCTTGCAAATGCTGAAATTGAAATGGGCGCTTTAAAAATTGAAAGAATAGCTGAAGGCATCCCTGAGACGGTAAATGTGGAGGTTAAATTTAAAAACGTTATGGGTGTTCTAGTTCCCGTAATCGAAACAAAAATTGAGAATATACGTAGACCTTACAGTTTAACAGATACATCCATTTATCTTGAAACTGTATCAGAAAACTTTTCTCAACTATTACCTGCTATAATCAAATTAGCTGAAGTTAGTGCAACTATAATTAAGTTGTCTGAGGAAATTAAACGTATACGTAGAAGGGTGAATGTATTAGAAAAAATAATTATACCCACGTTAAATAATGCAATATCATACATTAAGTTTTATTTAGAAGAGAGAGAAAGAGAGGATCTATTTAGAGTGAAACGCATAAAGAAGAAACTTGAGCGAAGATCCTATCCTTAGAAGAGAAGTGAAGTACTAAATTTTATATTATTACTATTTTTATTATAATTGATTATTGGTTTTTTCTCCTTTTGATGTTGTTAGTGTTAAAATTGCTTTGGCTAGGTCGCCTCCCGTCTGTTTTAACGCTTTTCTTGCTTCATCTAAACTTACTTTTGCCTGCATGGCTACAAGCTGCACATCTTCTTCAGAAATATCTTCTTGCTGTTCAGTTTTTTGCTCTTTACTTTCCACAATAATCTGCCCTCCAGCTATTTGAACTATTGTTTGATCACCCATTTTTATGATGGAAACTTTTGGTGAAGGCATCTTTAAAATTTCCCCCCTTCTTACTATAATAACCTCTTCAACATCTTCCACTTCATTTATCTCCATACCCATTTTCTGCATTATCCTCCTCATATCTCGAGGAGACATTTTCCTCATTTTTCTTTCACCCCACTTCTCACTTTTACAGCTACTCCACTTCTAAATAAAGTCATTTCTTCACCATTTAATAATGCTTTCCCAACAGCAAGTAACTCATCATTCTCATTGACTACGATTACTTCTTCCCCAGGACGAATTTCTGGGTCTGCCTTTTTTACGTGTTTTGCAAAAACGTTTCTTCCTTCTTTTATCATGTCTGCTACCTCATTCATTACTACAACCCTCATCTTTGGAGGGCAAGTCTTACTTCTTATGATTTCTGCTCCATAAATCGTTAGCGCAATTAATCCATCGCGAGCTCTGATAGTTGCAATAACTTTACCGTTTAATATTATTCTTCTTATTTTGCCCGTTTTTTTAGATTTCTCGATAATTATATCGTCTGGGATGAGAATAGATCCTATACCTTCCCCGAACTGATAATCGGCCATTTTTCTTAAAACATACTTATCATAGCTGTGAAAAGCTTTCCCTGATGTTTTACTCATATTCTTTCAACGGTATATAGTCATTGCTGATTCTTTAGCTTTTTTATTAATTTTCTTTATAGCTTCCATGAAATCCATCATCGTTACCTTATCCCCCCTCCTTCTTATGGCATTCATTCCTGCTTCTACACATATTTTCATAATATCAGCGCCACTCATACCTTCCGTTTCTTTAGCAAGTAATTTAAACGATACCCCCTCATCCAGTAGAAGTTTCTTTGCATGCACCTTGAAAATATGTTCTCTCTCTTTCTCATTTGGTAGGGGTATATATATTATCCTGTCAAATCTTCCAGGCCTTAAAAGTGCTTCGTCAATTATATCGATTCTATTTGTAGCAGCGATAACCCTTATATTTTCTCTTGGGTTAAATCCATCTAATTCATATAAAAGTTGTGCTAATGTTCTATGAACTTCCCTTTCACCACTTGTAGCATCTTCTAACCTTTTCGCTCCTATTGCATCGATTTCGTCGATGAATATTATGCTTGGAGCCTTCCTTCTAGCAAGCGCAAATAATTCTTTGACTATTCGAGCACCTTCACCTATATACTTCCTTACAAGCTCCGAGCCCACAGTCCTTATAAACGTTGCATTTGTTTCATGCGCTACCGCTTTTGCAAGTAATGTTTTTCCACATCCTGGAGGCCCGTACAATAAAACCCCCTTCGGAGGGGTAACCCCTATTCTTTCAAATAATTCTGGGTGTTTAAGAGGTAACTCCACGACTTCCCTTATCTCTTGTTTTTGTGATTCAAGACCTCCAATGTCATCATATGTAACATTTGGTTTTTCGATGACCTCCATAACCTGTACATATGGATCCTCAATTTGCGGTAGTATTTCCACGATGGCAAAATTTTTCTGGCTTAAAGCTACCCTAGTGTATGGTCTTAGCTTACTTAGGTCTATGTTGCTCGAAACTTGCACAATTAAATTAGGTCCTGTTGAGCTCTTTACAACTACCCTTCCATCATTTAAAACATCTATAACGTAAGCCTCTATTAATGGTGGCATCCTCGTCTTCTCTAACTCACTTCTTAAATAAGCTATTTCCTCTAAAAGTCTTTCCTTTTCCATGCTCAAATTTTTTAATTCACACTCTATTTCAAACAATCTTTTTTCTAAGTATGCTTGATATTCTGATTGATTCTCATAGCTTTTTAGATTATTGTTTTCACTGTGCGATTTAAATGCCATAAAACATCTGTTTCTTATTAATACTTCGTGTAAGATTAAAATTTCGCTTACATTAAGTTTTCGAAGTAAACTTAAATGAAATGATTTATGTATGTATTCAAATAAATAATGTTTGGGTATACATGTCATGTGATATATGCGGGGAGAAACTTAAAGGGGAAGGTAAAAAGATCTTTGTATCTGGTGCAATTTTAACGGTGTGTGATAAATGCAGTAAATATGGATCTCCTGTACCTCCCTCATTTAATAAGAAATCCTCCTCGGCTACCGTGAAAGGCGGTAAGCTTTTACTTCAAAAGCTGCCCAAAACTTTTGGTAAAGACGTCGAATATGATATTGTTCCCGATTATGCAAAAAGAATTAAGGAGGCTAGGGAGAACATGGGTTGGACTGCGGAGATACTTGCTGAGCAAGTTAAAGAAAAAGTTTCTGTCATCAAAAAAATTGAAAGTGGTAAATTAATTCCATCAATAAATTTAGCTAAACGGTTGGAAAATGTTTTAGATATAAAGTTATTGGAACCGCAAATAAGAGTTCTTGATAATCTATCAACTTATGATAAAAGTGAAGTTGATATTACTTTAGGTGATGTTGCAGAAATAAAGTTTAAGGACAAAAATGATTCTGCGAAAGTCAAAAAGCATGGTTAACAATTTTAAGCATACTTAAATCATTAACTATTTTCTAGACCACCATTTTTACTTTTTCAATAATTTTTTCAACAAGAATGTTCAGATTTATGCCCTTTTTTGCGCTTATCGGTATAATGTCTGTATAGGGGAATACTTCCTTAACAACTTTAATAGCTCTCTCAACATCTTCATTTTTCACTAGATCTATTTTATTCAATGCAATTACTAATTCCACACTTGGTGCAATTTTACTTATTATTTCATATGAAGAGTCAATCTTCCTCCTCATTTCATTTATTTCGTCAGACCCATCTACTACCAACACTATTAAATCTGATAACGACAGCTCATTTAGTGTTGTGTAGAACGCGTTCAATATTATTGGATGCATGTCTTCTATAAATCCTATCGAGTCCACTATTATTATATCATTATTCAGTGCGCTCAGTCTCCTGGAGTATGTTGAAAGTGTAGTGAAAGGTCCAAGACCCACGGGTTTTGTTTCATGTGTCAATTTATTAAAGAGCTCTGTTTTTCCTGCCTGCGTGTATCCAGTTAATACTACTTCCGGTAATCCATACTCTCTCCTTTTAATTATTCTTTCAAAGTTTCTCATTCTAACCTTTTCAAGTTTTCTCTCAAGGAGCTTCATTCTTTTCGTTATGTGTTGTTCATATACCTTATGAAGGTATTCACCTAAGGCCCCCCATCCAACTTGCTCTCCATATAAATCTCTAAATCTCAAGTATTCCCTAACCCATGGAAGCATGTAATGTAATCTTGCTAACTCTATTTGCATTTTTGCTTCAGCTGTTCGGCTTCTTTCTTCAAATATTTTTAAGATTAATATGTTTCTGTCAATAACATCAATATTCCAACCCACTTCTCTTCTTATCCTAAATGCTTGGCTGGCTTTTAAATTATTTGAAAATATTATTGTGTCAATACTCTCTTTTTCTATAAAACTCTTTAATTCCTTCAATTTTCCTTCTCCAATTAAGTAGGTTGGATCTGGTTTGGTCCTTTTCTGTACAATTTCTTTCACAACATCATATCCAGCACTTTTAGCGAGTCCTTTTAACTCCTGAATTTTTGTCTTTTCAGATTTTTCCGTTTGTACTTCAATAACGATTGCTCTCATACATTATCTTTACTGTCATTTATTTTTAATAATAAGTTGGTATTGGAGGGTAATATATATTTATAACGTCACATCTTCCTACTACTTTTGAGGGTGCACTTGCATTGACTTTTGAAGTGTACGTTTTAAGAATAGGTCATAGGCCTGCTAGAGATAAGCGCATTACTACACATGTGGGTTTAGTGGCTAGAGCTTTCGGGGCTAGAGGGATAATACTTGATCGTCGCGATGAAAAAGTGGCTTCTTCATTGTTGGCGGTTTGCAGAAATTGGGGAGGCCCATTTTACATAAGTTTCACAGAGGATCCATATGATTACTGCATTAAGTGGAAAGATGGTGGAGGTGAGATAATTCATTTAACAATGTATGGTATAAACCTTCCCTCAGTAGTAAATGATATTAAGAGGAGTCAAAAAAATAAACTCGTTATAGTTGGAGCAGAAAAGGTTCCAAGGTTCTATTACGAGATAGCTGACTGGAACGTCGCTATTGGGAATCAACCGCACTCTGAAGTTGCTGCATTAGCAGTTTTTCTATTGGAGTTATTGGATGGATGGGTTTTCCATAGTAGCTTTGAAAATGCAAAAATTAAAATAATTCCCTCTGAAAAGGGTAAACGTGTCATTAAATTATCTAATGATATTCATAAAACTGAAAGATTTTAAATGCTTGCTCAACAAAATAAATCTGTCAGTATGCAAATACAATCATAGGGAGTGAAATAAGTGTGTACGAATACTTCGAATCCATACCACTTGATGAAAGTTTCATAGCTTTCATAAGAGAGCTTGTTGGAGAAGAAGGCGTCGCTATAGTTTCCTTTCTATCAGAAAACTATGACGTCACAGATGAAACCTTATCACAAAAAACTGGAATAAAACTTAACAATGTCAGAAAAATCCTCTACACACTCTATGATAATCAACTAGTATCTTACAAGAGGGTAAGGGACAAAACTACAGGTTGGTTTATCTATCTATGGCGTCTTAACCGAGACAACATAGAATTTTTAGTGCGCTCTAAAAAACGTGCCGTTCTAGAAAAACTTAAAGAAAGATATGAATATGAAAAACAACATATCTTCCTCTTCTGCCCGAAAGATAAAATTAGATTATCCTTTGAGGAAGCATCAGAATATGGTTTCAAATGTAAGATATGTGGTGGAAACCTGGAATCATTTAATAACACTCAAATAATAAAATTTCTAGAGAGAAAAATAAAAGAACTTGAAGAAGATATATCTAAATAACAACTCACATCAACTGTAGATCTAGCAGGGCGGGTCGTCTAGCTGGTTAGGATACCGCCCTTACACGGCGGTGGTCCTGGGTTCGAATCCCAGCCCGCCCATCACCTAAAAATCAAACCCTTATTTAAGCAAAGAAAATGATCCGTAACTGTCAAATTAAAGTTATGGCAATACTTCAAATTAAGCATCAATATTATAAGCAACTTACTTTGACAAAATTTCTCAGCAATTAATAAGCTTAAGAATAGTTTTATATGGCAAAACTTAAATAAGTAACTTAATGTTTTTCTTGTATCGGTACTGGGTGACCTTCATTGGCGTTTAAACATGTGGTGAGAATCGCAGGGCATGATCTGGATGGATCCTTAAAGGTAGCGTATGCTTTATCGAAAATTAAAGGAGTTGGCATAAACTTAGCTCATATAATCTTAAAATTGGCTGAAGTCTCCCCGCATGAAAGGTTAGGTTACTTACCCGATACCAAAATTAAGAGAATTGAAAATATTATTAATTCACTATCTTCGCAAAACATCCCATATTGGTTAATGAATAGAGCTAAGGATCTTGAAACTGGTGAGAATAAACATTTAATAGGATCTGACTTGCTTCTAAGAATTAAGTCAGACATCGAATTTATGAAGAAGATAAAGTGCTGGAAGGGGGTTAGACATTCATTAGGATTGAAAGTTAGAGGCCAGAGGACTAGAACAACTGGTAGAACAGGTCAAACAGTAGGTGTTTCCCATAAGCCAAGGTGATGAACGTGGGTGATCCTAAACGCCCGAAGAATAAGTGGAGTTCTCCAAGACATCCGTGGAAGAGGGAATTACTTGAAGAGGAACTTAAATTAGTTGGTGAATATGGGCTTAGGAATAAACGTGAAGTTAGGATAGCTAAAACCATTTTATCAAAATTTAGGAAACAGGCAAGACTTATGTTAGCTCTTCCACCTGAAGAGCTAATGGTTAGACGCAAAGAGCTCATAGGTAAATTATACAAAATTGGATTGTTAAATGAAGATGCATCTATTGACGATGTCTTAAGCTTAAAGGTGGAGGATCTTCTTGAAAGACGCTTACAAACGATAGTTTATAGGAAAGGGCTTGCAAAAACAATACATCATGCTAGACAACTAATAGTTCATGGCCATATTTCAATAAACGGTAGGAGAGTAACCGTTCCCGGATACATTGTAAGTAGAGATGAGGAAGATAAAATCCATTATTCATATAATAGCCCATACGCAGTTTCACCAGTAGTCAAAGAAGAAATTAAGGGTAAAAGTGAGGTGTCTGAATGAGTAGTAGAGAATTATTGTGGGGGATAGCTCACATATACAGTTCCTTCAATAACACAATAATACATGTAACAGATATTTCTGGTGCTGAAACAGTTGCGATTTCTTCTGGTGGAATGGTTGTGGAAGCCGATAGGGAAAAACCATCCCCCTATGCGGCAATGCAAGCAGCATTTAAGATAGCTCAAACAATAAAGGACAAGGGATTCAAGGCCTTGCATATAAAGGTTAGAGCGCCTGGAGGTCACGGTCCTAAAACTCCAGGTCCTGGCGCTCAAGCTGCTATTAGAGCTTTAGCTAGATCTGGATTTATAATTGGCAGAATTGAAGATGTAACACCGATTCCTCATGATACTACAAGGAGACCTGGTGGTCGTAGAGGTAGAAGGCTATGAAATTCGGTTAGGTGGCTTTAAATGAGCTCTTCAAACTCTCTTGTTGAAATAGTGGACCTTAAAGATTTATTTATTAGGTTTATCCTTAGAAATTCAAATGTTGCATTCGCAAATGCTTTGAGAAGGATAATGATATCTGAAGTGCCAGTAATGGCTATAAGTGACTTTGCAATAATAAATAATACTTCTCCAATATTTGATGAAATTCTGGCACATAGGCTCTCCCTCATACCTTTAACAACGGATCTAGATGGTTTCAATCTACCGGAAAAATGTGTATGTGGGGGTGTAGGGTGTCCACGTTGCCAAGTTACATTAACTTTAAATGTTAAGGCAGGTGATTCTCCAGTAACAGTTTATTCAAGGGATATATTATCTAGTGATCCTCGCGTGGTTCCAGTAAGTGGAGACTTCCCAATAGCAAAGCTTTCTGCTGGTGATGAAATTTTGATAGAAATGTATGCTAGATTGGGTAAGGGTAAAGATAATGCTAGATTTCAACCAGTTTCTGCATGTGCATACAAATATTTCCCAAGAATAGTTGTTAATACCTCTTCATGTATTAAATGCAGTAGTGATGGAACCCTTAAATGCGTGAGTGAATGTCCAAAGAAAGTTTTAGATGTTGATAGCAAGACTGGGTATCCATATCTCCGTGATCCAATAAATTGCAGTTTATGTAAAGCGTGCGTGGATATCTGCGAATATGGTGCGATTGAACTTAAACCTGATGACACTTCCTTTATATTCTACGTTGAATCAACAGGCTCTCTTCCTGTGCATAAAATTATTTATACTGCTGCAACTATTTTAGCTGAAAAGTGCGATGAATTTTTAAGCAAAATTGGGGGGCTTTAAATGAAGAGAACAGGACCTACGAACATCCACCTTAGGAAATTAATAGATTTTCTGAGAAAGAAAGCTAATGAAAATGATGCGAAAATTTGGAGTGATATAGCTGATAGACTTGAAGTTCCGAGAAGAATGAGGATAGTTGTTAATGTGGGTAAAATAAATAAATATACTAAACCGGATGATGTTGTTGTGATTCCTGGGAAGGTTCTTGGGGCTGGATCTATAGATCACCCTGTTACCGTGGCAGCATTTTCTTTTTCAAGTTCAGCTTATGAAAAAATAACTAAAGCCAACGGTAAATGCATCAGTATAATTGATCTGGTTAATATGAATCCAAAAGGTTCTGGTGTTAAAATTTTGAGGTGATGAATTTGAGTAGTAAAAATGTTGTTACATTGATTGACGCTGAAAACATGATTTTGGGTAGACTTGCTAGCATCGTTGCAAAACGTTTAATTAAGGGTGAAAAGGTATTTGTGGTTAACGTGGATAAAATCGTGGTTTCAGGGAATCCTCAAAGTGTTTTTGAAGAGTACAAGAAATTATTAAACCTACGTACATTAAGGAATCCGAGATTAGGCCCTAAAATTCATCGTTCACCCACCATGATCTTTAGGAGAGTGGTTGCTGGCATGCTTCCAAAAGATAATGAGAGAGGGCGTAAAGCGCTACGTAACCTAAAAGTTTTCATGGGTTTTCCAGAGGAATATAAACACTATCCTGTAATTCGGTTTAAAGAAGCTGATGCGAGAAATTTATCTGGTAAATATGTTTATTTAATTGAAATTTCTAAACAACTAGGATGGTCTGGTGATGTTCATGAGTAGTAAAAGAGTTCTAGTGGTTAGTGGTAAAAGGAAGACCGCAATTGCTAGAGCTGTCTTTAAAGATGGGAAGGGCAGAGTGTATATTAATGGGATTCCTTTACCTTTGTATCAACCTGAACTTGCAAGATGGAAAATATTGGAACCTCTCAAATTGATTGATAAAAAATTAGTAGATCAAGTTGATATTCATGTTACTGTCAAGGGTGGGGGGTTTATGGGTCAGGCTGATGCTGCACGTATGGCTATCGCACGCGGATTGGTGAAGTGGTTTAATGATGAAAATATAAAGAAAATATTTCTGGAGTACGATAGAACCATGTTAACTGGTGATCCGAGAAGAACTGAACCGAAGAAATTTGGAGGGCCTTCTGCTAGGCGTAGGTTTCAGAAGTCTTATAGGTGAGATTCAACATGTATCCAATAAGATGCTTTACATGTGGAGCACCAATAGGAGACAAATTTGAAAAATTTAAGAAGTTAGTAGATGCTGGTGTGCCAATAAGTAAAGCCTTTGAAGAACTTGGGATTACTCGTTATTGTTGCAGGAGGATGCTTCTAACACATGTTGAATATATTGATGATATAATTGAGCTTGACATGTTATATATGAAAAAGAAGTATAAAAGGTGATTTTGATGAGTTTTTCCCCAACAATTATTAATGATGCATATGCAAATAAGCGCTTTAATAGTAGGGGGGATATTACGATAGAGGTTGAAATATACACGGAAAATGGGTTCGGTTCCTTCTCAGCACCATCAGGAGCAAGTAAGGGAGCATATGAAGTCATAGATTTCCCCCCTGGTGGTGTGGATGAAGCTTTAAATTTATTTGAAGATCTCATTGCGCCTGAGATAATAGGAATGGATTCTGTTAAGCAGTTTGAGTTGGATAAGACGTTGAAGGAAATTGATGGTACATCTAACTTTAGCAAGATTGGGGGATCCTTATCCATTGCTACATCCATTGCTAATGCCATTGCTGCTGCCAATTCATTAATGATACCTCTATACAGATATCTTGGGGGAGTTTATGCAAATAGGCTTCCCTTACCTCTTGGCAATGTTATTGGTGGTGGCAAACATACACATGTTAAAGGTTTAGATATTCAAGAAGTCTTAATAATTCCATATGGTGCATCCTCTTTCTTTGAGTTGGCGTTGGCAAGTATTAGGGTGTATAAGGAAATCGTCAAAACAAGTCCTCCTGGTGTGGTGTACGGCAGGAATGATGAAGGTGCACTAGTTACTACATTAAATATATTTGATGTATTACCGATTGTTCAAAATGCTTGTAATAAAGTTTCAAAGGAGACAAATGTGAAGTTTAAGTTGGGGATTGATGTTGCTGCATCCTCCTTATGGAATTCAAAATCAAATAAGTATTGCTTACCAAGCACTGATACATGTTACGATGAGGATGCTTTTTATAAATTCATTTTAAACCTCATAAATAAGTTTGACTTATTCTATGTTGAAGACCCATTCATGGAGAACTCATTCACATCTTTTGCCAGATTGCGTGATGAAGCTGAAACTTGCATAATTTGTGCTGATGACTTAACAGCTACTAATGTTGAAAGAATACGCTATGGTGCTTCCATAAAGGCATTTGATGCTGTGATAATAAAACCGAATCAAGTGGGAACTTTATCTGACGCTATTTCTGCCATACAAGTAACATTTTCATACGGCTTGATACCAGTATGTTCCCACAGATCGGGGGAAACGGTTGACACATTTTTATCACATTTCGCGGTGGCTACCGGTTCACCGCTGGTTAAATGTGGGATAATGGGTGGGGAGAGAGTGTCTAAAATAAATGAATTTATAAGGATAGAAGAAGATTTAGGTGAATGGAGTAAGATATCTGAACTTGAGAGGTTATTGAAATGACATCACAGCCTCAATCCTCAGAACTACTAGTGCCATTGGAATTGTATCTTTCCACAGGAGTTCATATTGGCACTAGGATAAAAACTAAATCCATGATCCCATTTATTTATAGGGTTAGACCTGATGGATTATACGTTTTGGATGTTAAACGCATAGATGAGCGTATACGTATTGCAGCTAAATTTATAGCAAGATTTCCTCCGCATAAAATATGCGCCGTTTCTTCTAGACAGTATGGTTGGAGACCTGTTAAACAATTTTGCTCTTTAGTTGGTGGCTTCCCAATTACTGGCAGATTTATACCTGGAACCTTCACAAATCCCCACTTACCATGTTACAAGGAGCCCTCTGTTGTCATAATATCTGATCCTAGAGCTGATGAGCAAGCTCTTAATGAAGCTATTGATATGGGTATACCTGTTGTGGCGCTTTGCGATACTGATAATCTTGCATCAGGGGTTGAACTAATAATTCCAGTTAATAATAAAGGTAGGAAGGCCTTAGCATTAACCTACTGGATATTGGCTAGACAAGTTTTAAGGGAAAGAGGAGATATACCCCCAGATGGAAATATCCCTCTATCCATTGAAGACTTTGAAGCAAAGCCGGAGACCTACTAACTTTTATGGTCTGTTTTAAGAGTACTTTATATAATTCTTCAAATAATACTTTTATTGATAATCATGTTTGTACGTGAACCTGCATTCGCAGGATCCTTTTACGAAGGTTCAAGAGAAGATCTTATGGATCAGATCAAATGGTGTTTTACTCATAGAATAGGTCCGGGAGAGCTACCTAAAGTCAATGAATCCTTTACTGGGAAGTTGATTGGAGTCATAGTTCCTCATGCTGGGTATATTTACTCCGGCCCTGTAGCAGCTTGGGCCTACAAAGTAATCGCAGAAAATGGAAAACCTGATTCCTTCATAATACTTGGTCCAAACCATTCTGGCATGGGTTCTCCGCTAGCTATTATGAGGAAAGGTTTATGGAAGACTCCACTTGGATATGCTGAAGTAGATAGTGAATTGGGGGATGCTTTGCTAAGCTCTCTAGATATTCTAGAAGATGATTATACTGCCCATATAAACGAACATTCAATTGAAGTTCAATTGCCATTCCTACAATATCTGTTTGGCAATGTGAAATTCCTTCCAATTTCATTGATGATACAAGATAAAGAAGTTTCAATATTGTTGGGCGAAGCTATATCTAAAATTATTAAGGATAGGAGAATCGTCGTTATAGCTTCCACGGACTTCTCCCACTACGAAAGTTATGAACGTGCATATAGGAATGATTCCCTTATAATCGATAGGATTATTAATTTAGATCTTGACGGCTTCTTCAAAACATATTATTCGAAAAGGGTTTCCATGTGCGGCCCAGGCCCTACTGGCACATTAATTACTATTGCTAAACTCTTAGAGGCTAAGCAAGTACTAAAATTAAAATACGCTACATCTGGTGACACATCTGGTGACATGTCTTCCGTTGTTGGATACTCATCGATAGCCTTTTTAAGGTGAATATATGGTAGTAGCATCAGCACCAGCTAAAGTAATACTTTTTGGAGAACACTTTGTTGTTGAAGATAAATTTGCTATAGCTGCTGCTATAAACTTGAGAGCAAAGGTTTTCGCTGATTTTAACGATTCAAACTTTATTTCGATCTCATCCGATATTAATTCTCCAAATACCATTAAAATCCCAATAAATATGATAATTAGTGGTGATATCCATGGATATAGTCCTTCCATCACACCATTGCTTCTAATTCTACATGAATTTTCATTCAAGCACCATCTTCTTGATCGTGGTGTAGATAT
This sequence comes from Candidatus Culexarchaeum yellowstonense, assembly GCF_024707025.1. Classification (NCBI taxonomy): domain Archaea; kingdom Thermoproteati; phylum Candidatus Culexarchaeota; class Candidatus Culexarchaeia; order Candidatus Culexarchaeles; family Candidatus Culexarchaeaceae; genus Candidatus Culexarchaeum; species Candidatus Culexarchaeum yellowstonense. Next base: position 38,798 of record NZ_JANGFQ010000002.1, on the reverse strand, counting down.
CAGTATCAAAAGTGAAATCCCAATGGGTGCTGGTTTAGGATCTTCAGCTGCTGTCTTCGTAGCTTTTTCAGCGGCTATATTGAAACTTTACAACGTAAAATTTAATCTATATGATGTAATTGAACTTGCATCTAAAGGTGAGAGTCTTGCTCATGGAAAGCCTAGTGGCATAGATGCCACAATTTCAGCATTTGGAGGGATACTCCTATATAGGCGCTCCCAAGGGTTTAATCGATTAAACGTAAAGTTTAATGCACCCATAATATTGGGGATAACCCCTGAACATAGATCCACAGCTGACATGGTTAATAAGGTATTAAAGTTGAAGTATAAGTATCCTTCCATTTTCAATTTAATTTACGATGCAAATGATAAGATAGTTGAAGAAGCTATTAATGCATTAATTTCCAGTGACATTAACAGATTAGGTGAACTCTTGAATATCTCACATGGATTACTATCCTCTCTCGGAATTTCAACTTTAAATTTAGAAAGATTAATTTATGCAGCAAGAAATGCTGGCGCATATGGTGCTAAGGTAACTGGTGCTGGTGGAGGTGGAGCCATAATTGCTATATCAAATGAGTCTACAGTATCTTCCATATTAAAAGCCATTAATGATAATGGTGGGAAAGCTATAATTTCTTATATCTCAGATTATGGGGTGAATGTAGATGAATGCAGTAATTAATAAAAAAATGGTGGTAATCAAACTTGGGGGAAGTGTGGTAACGCAAAAAAGTGGATATGAAACTGCGAATGTTAATGTTTTACGAAGAATAGCGCATGAACTTGCCGGGATAATGGATGAATTCTCCTTTATAATAGTACATGGTGGAGGATCCTTCGGCCATCCTCATGCATATAAGTATAAGCTTAATGAAGGATTTAAAGACGTCAGCCAATTGCTTGGCGTTTTTGAAACCCATTATGCAATGTTGCGTCTTAATGAAATAGTAATCAACGAATTTTCCAATGCAGGTTTCATTCCTTTTCCATTTCAACCTTCATCCATGATAACGACTAGGAAGGGTGAAATCTTTACTTCAAATCTTCATTCAATTAAAAAGGCCATTAAACTTGGGTTCACCCCCATTCTTTATGGTGATGTGGTATTTGATGATGAGTATGGCTTCTGTATTCTGTCAGGTGACAAAATATGTTCATATCTAGCTATAAAGTTTAATGCCTTTAAAGTTGTATTTTCTTGCGATGTTGATGGGATATATACGTCTGATCCTAAGCGTGATCCTAATGCTAAATTAATTGAAATACTAACTCTAAATGATCTTTCAAAGCTTATTAGAAGCTGGAATTCCAACAGTGCATATGGGATTGACGTCACTGGGGGCATGAAAAACAAATTGTTGGAGGCTGAAAGGATTTGTTCATCTGGAATTGAAGTTTGCATTGTAAATGCACTGGTACCTGGAAGAATTGTTCAAGCAATAGTTAATGCCAATTTCTATGGAAGCAGAATTGTTCCAAATAATTCCCAATTTAAAATGTGAAGGATTGAAAGCGTTACCTATTTAACCCCCACATTAATATCTACTTTGGTGAAATTGCAATGATTGAAAGGAGAAAGACTGACCACATTGAAATATGCTATTCGTATGATGTTGAATTTAAAAATGTAAAAACGTTGTTTGAGGATGTCACTCTTATCCATGATCCATCTCCACAAATTAATTTAGATGATATAGACTTGACAGTAAATTTTTTGGGACATAAACTAAGCGCCCCCATAATAATCTCAGCTATGACTGGAGGGAGCGAAAAATCCCATAAAATTAATTCAATAATAGCCTCAGTAGTGGAAAAATTGGGTATTGGCATGGGTGTAGGTAGCCAAAGAATAGCTATTGAAAAACCTGATTTATCATACACATTCTCTGTGGTACGCGAAGTCGCCCCAAGTGCTTTCATAATTGGAAATTTGGGTTCAGCTCAGCTATGTTTAGGCTATGGTCTTGATGAAGCGAGGAAAGCGGTCGATATGATAAATGCTGATGCACTTGCAATACATTTTAACCCTCTTCAAGAAGCTGTTCAACATGAGGGGGAACCATTCTACTCTAACGTACTTGAAAAAGTTAAATCCCTCTCACTATTCTTAGGTGTACCATTGATAGCTAAGGAAACGGGATCCGGTTTTTCAATGGAAGCTGCTTTAAAAATATGTAATGCAGGTTTTTCAGCTATAGATGTTGCTGGGGCTGGTGGGACTAGTTGGGCTGCCGTTGAATATTATAGATCAATAAGTATGGGTGATGAAGATAGTGCACATTTAGCATATTCTTTTTGGGATTGGGGAATACCCACAGCTGCAAGTTTATGTGAAGTTAAGTCTGTGACTGATATACCCATAATTGCAAGTGGTGGTATAAGGTCTGGAATCGATGCAGCCAAAGCTCTGGCTTTAGGTGCAAATTGTGTTGGATTAGCATTACCCATAATTAAATTGGTTTTGGAGAGGGGTTTTGATGGAGTGTACAATTTCATTAAAAATTTTATTAATGAACTGAAGATTGCAATGTTTCTCGTTAACGCTAGACATGTTGAGGATTTAAGGAAATCTCCCATAGTAATTACTGGTAGGTTGTATGAATGGTTACATTCAAGAGGGATTTTATCTGAAATCTATGTTAAGAGATGTGGAAATCTTTAATTATTCAAAGTTTCACTCTTTTAAGATGATTTATTATGGGTCTGCAGGATAGTATCACCAGTTTCCAAAAGTTATTTGCTATAAGTCTTGAGCGTTTTCTCCCAGACAATTTGGAGCCTAAAGATCTTTATTCTGCATCTAAACATCTATTGAAGTCTGGTGGTAAACGGCTTAGGCCATTCCTAGTTTATCAGTCTTGTAAGCTTATTGGGGGTGATGTGGAAGCAATTATGCCTGCTGCTGTTTCAATTGAGCTCATACATAACTTCACATTAATACACGATGATATAATGGATAGAGATGAATTTAGACGTGGCGTACCAACAGTTCATGTACTATGGGGAGTCCCGATGGCTATTCTTGCTGGTGATGTCTTATTCTCAAAAGCCTTTGAAATATTCTTTCATTGCTTTTCATTTAGACATATAGATCGTGAAAGGATATTGGAATCCATGCGTAGACTGGCTAATGCTGTTACGGTTATTGCTGAAGGACAAGCGTTAGACATGAGTTTTGAAGGGAAACTATTTGATATGTCTATTACCGAGCTGGATTATCTTAACATGATTTACAAGAAGACTGCAGTGCTAATTAAAACTGCTTGTGAAATTGGAGGTTTATTGGGTATGGGTAGCCTAGAATCCGTGAATGCACTATCCAAGTATGGGGAGAACATAGGAATGGCTTTCCAAATGAGGGATGATATTTTAGGTGTGATCGGTGATGAAAAAGTTTTGGGTAAGCCAGTTGGCAGCGATGTCAGGGAGGGTAAATGCACATTAGTTCTTTTACATGCAGCGAGAAATTGTGATGATAATCAAAGGAGAACGTTAAAGAAATACTATGGTAAAAGAGATTTAAGTAATATTGAGCTAAACGAAGTAATAAATATTTTAAAAGAGACAGGCTCTCTTGATTACGTTTCTTCACTTGCTGAGAAATATGTTTTATCAGCTAAGGAGGCTTTGAAAATATTTCCCAAAGGGGAGGATAGAGATATATTAATGGAGCTGGCTGATTACATACTAGCTAGAGGTTATTAAAAATTGAATAAGCTTATTATTCCCAGAATTTTCATCAAAATGAGTAATCATAATCTTGATGTAGATAAGAATATTCTGGTACTAGAAGGGAATAAAGTGTATATTAGAAAATCACTTAACCAACTTAATTTAAATTCAGAGTTTCCGAATAATGTTTATGTTGAGGAGATTTATGACGATGCATATAAATATTTTTTAAATATCGAACAAAGTGTGATATGTAAGGATGTATGTACAGTCATTGATGGGAAAGCTCTATTCTTGAATGTTGGCGATCATGTCGTGTTGAGGGAGTTTACAGGGAAAAATGTTGTGCCAATGGTTTCTGTTGGAGAGAATGTTAATAAATCTACACGTCTAGTTGCAATTTTTACTGGTAAACGGGAAGTCCGTTACGGTCTCTCTCAAGCAGATGGTGTTGTTTTCTATTTTACACAAATAGAGTATAAGCCTCAAAAATATCTATTTGTAATATCTCAAAATGTGGTGGTGAGAGAAATTGTTGGAGATAGATGAATTCATTGAGTCAATAATTTTCAAATATGCTCTTTTAAATGCATATAAGCATGATGGGAAAGCGCAAGTTAATGCTGTTTTATCAAAAATATTTAGTGAGCTACCGCAGTATAGATCACTTGCTAAAACTCTGTTACCCCACGTTGAAAGAATAGTAAACGAAGTTAACAGTATGACGATCGAGCTTCAAAAAAAGCTTCTGGAAGAGCGATGGCCAGGGTTAATCAAGGAAAGTAAAGCTGTTGAAGAGGAAAAGAAGCTCCCACCTCTACCAAATGCTGATAAGGTACCCATTGTTAAAACGAGATTTGCTCCAAATCCAGATGCGCCACTACATCTTGGTAGTGCAAGGCCAATAATATTGTCTTATGAGTATGCAAAAATGTATAATGGTAAATTTATATTAAGATTTGAAGATACAGATCCAAAGACTAAACGTCCAGTATTGGAATTTTACGACATGATCAAGGATGATATAGTTTGGTTGGGTGCTAAATGGGATGAACTATACATTCAATCAGATAGAATGGATATATATTATGATCTTGCACGTAAACTGATGGAGATGGGATATGCATATGTCTGTACATGTCCAGCTGAAGTTTTTAAGAAGTATAAGACTAGTTCTAAGGAATGCCCCTGTAGATCTAGAAGTGTTGAGGAAAACATTGAGTTATGGGAGAAGATGATCAATCATTCATTTAAGGAGGGTGATGCTGTAGTTAGGATAAAAACCGATATGTCGCATCCAAATCCTTCTGTTAGAGATTGGGTTGCATTTAGAATAATTGATGTTAAGCAATGGCCTCATCCGAGAACTGGTGACAAGTATTGTGTGTGGCCTACTTACAATTTTGCTTGCGCAATTGATGACCATCTTATGGGTGTTACGCATATTCTTAGGGGCAGAGAACATGAAGTAAATACCATAAAGCAAAAATATATCTTCAATTACTTTGGATGGGTATATCCAGAAGCCATACATTTTGGACGGATGAAGCTAAGCGGGTGGGTTTTAAGTAAATCTAAGATTGCTGAGGGCATTAAGCGTGGGATTTACAAATCTTGGGATGACCCAAGACTTGGAACTCTTGCTGCACTACGAAGACGTGGTTTTAGACCAGAAGCTATAAGGGAAATTATATTTAGTGTAGGCATAAAATCTACATCCGCATCCATATCGCTAGAAAATCTATACTCAATAAATAGACGCATCTTAGAACCTGTAGCTAATAGATTCTTTTTCATAGCATCACCGCAGTTTAAATTAAATGTTCATGGCGTTTTATCTAAAATTGAAGCGAAGATACCATTACATCCAAATTATATTGAACGTGGTTATAGAATATTATCAGTGACTCCCGTGAATAATACGATAACCGTTTATATTCAGGCATCCGATGCTCACTCTATGAAGATTGATGAAACATATAGGTTAATGGGTCTCCTCAACTTTAAAGTGACCAATATAGATTACACTTCTAATATGGTGGACAGCGTATTTCTAGGGGTTGAAACTTTAAAGTTTAAAGGTGAGCAGAAAATAATACATTGGTTGCCTCTGGAGGGAAATGCAAATGCAACAATAGTAATGCCTGATGCAAGTGAAACTAAAGGTTTATGCGATTATCAATGTTTAAATCTAAAGATTGGTGAAGTCATACAATTTATGCGTTTCGGTTTCGTAAGAGTAGATAGCATTAATAAGGATAGTGCAGAGTTAACCTTTTACTATACTCATCCATAAATTTGCAGTAAAAAGATTTAAAAATGAGTTCCTTTATTCTATTTTAGATGATTCAATGAAATGGGTGTGAGATGATGTCAAAAGCAAAATCAAAACCATTTTACGTGAGATTTGAAGTTCCACCAGAACTCGCAGAAAGGGGATATGAAGCCCTTAAAATAGCTAGGGATACTGGAAAAATAAAGAAGGGGACTAATGAAACAACTAAAGCTGTTGAAAGGGGGCTAGCAAAACTGGTTTTAATCGCAGAAGATGTGGACCCTCCAGAGGTTGTTGCACACTTACCACTACTCTGTGAAGAACGTAAAATACCATACCTATATGTTCCAAGTAAAGCTAAGCTTGGTCAATCTGCTGGAATAGATATAGCAGCAGCATCAGCTTGTATAATAGATGCTGGTGGAGCAGCTAAATTAGTTGAAGAAATAATAGCTGAAGTTAATAAAATAAAGGTTGGAAGCACCGCAGAAAAGAAAGGTTAAAATGCCACCTTTTAAATTCCTTTCTTAAGGGTGTTTATTTTGAGTAGCTCTTCAACGGACGCAACGCCTGCGGAGGTCATACAAATTATTGGTAGAACCGGTGTTACTGGCGAAGTAATTCAAGTAAGAGTGAGAGTTTTGGAAGGGAAGGATAAGGGGAGAGTTATCACTAGGAATGTTAAGGGGCCTGTGAGATTAGGGGACATACTAATGTTACGTGAAACAGAAAGGGAGGCACGTAAACTTACTCCACGTTAGGTTGTGATATAAATGAGCGCAACTAGACGTTGTAGCTTTTGTGGTAAGAACGTCCCTAGGGGGGAGGGCATCTTATACGTTAAATCTGATGGGTCAGTATTATTCTTTTGTTCAAGTAAATGTAGGAAGAACATGCTATATCTCTCTAGGAAACCTGCCGATGTTAAATGGGTTACTAAATCAAATAACAGGTGAATCTGTTGCAAAATAATAAAGGTCATTTTAGGTAATTATTAATTCAGCAATCTTCATGGGGGATAGGCTTTGAGTGAAAGAACTTTAATTTTAATAAAACCCGATGGTGTGCTCAGAGGGTTAATTGGGGAAATCATAAGTAGAATCGAGCGTAGAGGTCTAAAGATTATTGGCATTAAGATGGTAAAGTTATCTAGGGAAAAAGCCGAAGAACTATATTGTATGCACCGCAATAAGCCTTTCTTTGAAGATCTAATATCGCACATAACTTCTGGTCCTATTGTTGCCATAGTGGTTGAGGGAAGTAATGCTATAATTAAAGTTAGGAATATGATTGGAGCGACGTCACCACAAAATGCTTTACCTGGAACTATTAGGGGGGATTATGGTTTGGATGTTACGCGTAATGTTGTACACGCATCGGATAGCGCTGAGAATAGTGAAAGAGAAATAAACTTATTTTTCAAAGATCATGAATTGATATCATATTAGTAAACAACTAAATTTATTAAAAATTGCTATTAAGAAAGATTTTTAACCTTTATTCATTATTTCCTTCTTTTGGTTAAAGGTGTGTTCGATTTGTCTAATCCTAGAATTAGGCAACCAATAGTTTGTGTACTTGGACATGTAGATGCTGGCAAAACTTCATTATTAGATAAGATTAGGGGTACTGCAGTAGCTTTGAAAGAACCTGGAACTATGACTCAACATATTGGGGCAAGTTTTATACCACAATCAGCATTAAAGAAGATTTGTGGAGAGCTTCTAAGTGCAATGCGTATTGAATTGGATTTCCCTGGTTTACTTTTCATAGATACTCCTGGTCATGAGATATTCGTGAATTTGAGGCGTAGAGGAGGGTCCATTGCTGATATTGCAGTGCTTGTTGTTGATATTACAAAAGGATTTCAAAATCAAACTTATGAGGCTATTGAAATTTTGAAGTCTAGGAAAACTTCTTTTGTAGTAGCTGCAAACAAGGTTGATAAAATACCTGGATGGAAACCATCTCCTGACTCACCAATACTTTTTAGTATCAAGAAGCAGAGTGCCTCAGTTATTAGAGCATTGGAAGATCTTCAACAAAAGATTATTTTCGAACTTTATCGACTTGGCTTTAATGCAGATAGGTTTGATAAAATTAGGGATTTTTCTAAGACTATCCCCGTAGTCCCCACAAGTGCCAAAACCGGTGAAGGTATCCCTGAGCTTTTAATGATCCTTGTGGGCTTATCGCAGCGATTTATGCGTGAACGTCTTAGGTTTGTTCAAGGTCCTGCTAAAGGTGTTGTTCTTGAGGTCCGTGAGGAACGTGGTTTAGGTTTAAGTCTTGATACTATAATCTACGATGGCATAATTAGGCGTGGAGACATGATCGTTGTTGGTGGTTTGGAAAAACCCTTAGTTAGTAGGGTAAGAGCATTATTATTGCCTAAACCGCTAGATGAAATGCGTTCCCCGGAGGATAAGTTTATTGAGGTAGATGAAGTTTCCGCCGCTGCTGGTGTAAAAATAATAGCGCCAGACATAGAGGGGGCTGTTGCCGGTGCGCCATTATTTGTCGTTGAAGATCCATCAAAATTGGAGAACATAGTATCACTTGTTAGAGAAGAGGTTTCTTCGATAAAGTTTTCTAGAGATGTTAATGGGGTGATATTAAAAGCCGATACTCTTGGCTCCTTGGAAGCTTTAACAAGTTACTTAGAAAACCTTAAGATTCCCGTTAAAATTGCCGATATAGGACCCGTTTCTAAAAGGGATGTTGTTGAAGCATCTATAGTAAGTCAATCTGATCCATATAGGGGGGTTATATTGGCGTTTAATGTAAAGGTTCTACCCGAAGCTGAATTGGAAGCTGCAAGATTGAAGGTTAGAATTTTCCAAAATATCATAATATACAGGTTAGTGGAGGAATATGTTAATTGGTTCACGCAAATGGTTTCCATGGAAAGAGAAAAGAAGTTTGAATCCCTCGTTTTCCCAGGTAAAATTAGAATAATTCCTGGATGTGTATTTAGAAGAAGTGAACCTATAATAGTCGGAGTAGACATCATTGCTGGTAAAATTATGCCAGGATATATATTAATTAAAGATGACGGTAAGGTAGTTGGTGAAATTCTACAAATTCAAGATAAAGGTAAAGTTTTGAAAGAAGCTACTAAAGGTATGCAAGTTGCAATTTCTATAAAGAGTAATATGATGGTGGGAAGACATATAAATGAGAATGACATTCTTTATGTAAATGTCCCCTCGGAACATATTGGGGTGTTCCTCAAAGAGTTTACTGATAAACTTTCAGAGGAGGAGATAAATTTGTTAAAGGATATATCAAAAATTAAAAGAGGTGAGAGGTAGTTATGGTGAAGTTTAATTTAGTTGTAAGTGACCCAAAAAAAGGTATTGCGAAATCATTTGAGGTTGATGAACCATTATCTCTCTCCTTAATTGGCATGAAGATCGGAGATATCATTGATGGTTCCATAATAAATCTTCCCAATGTAAAATTGAAGATTACTGGCGGCAGCGATTTTGCAGGCTTTCCCATGATACCATACCTACCTGGAGGAAAAAAATACAGGGTTTTAATGTCTCACCCACCAGGATTTAGACCCAAGGAGGATGGACTTAGAAAGCGTAAAACGGTTAGAGGTAACACCATTACATCAGATATTGTTCAAATAAATACCGTGATTGTTGAAGGTGATTTACCTGCAGACAAATAACTCATCCACAGATTACTTTGAGTATAAACAACCTGAATGTAATATTGGCACTACTGGTCATGTGGATCATGGTAAGACAACCCTCGTTCAGGCATTAACTGGAGTTTGGACTGCAAGACATAGTGAGGAACTGAAGAGGGGTTTAACTTTAAAGTTGGGTTATGCAGATGCAACAATAAGGAAATGCCCAAAATGTCCTCCTCCACAATGCTACACTACAAAACCTAAATGTCCAATATGTGGCTCAGATACCATAATCTTAAGGAGGGTTTCCTTTGTAGACTGCCCAGGGCATGAAATGCTTATGGCAACTATGCTTGCTGGTGCTACATTGATGGATGGAGCTTTGATGGTTATTGATGCTACACAACCATGCCCACAACCCCAAACACGTGAACATCTAATAGCACTTGAAATAATTGGAGTGAAGAACATAGTTATAGTTCAGAATAAAGTTGAAATAGCTACACGTGAAGATTTATTTAAAAATTATAATGAAATTTTAAGATTCATCAAAGGAACAATAGCTGAAAATGCCCCAATAATACCCGTATCCGCCTTACATGGAATTAACATAGATGTATTACTCGAAGCAATTGAAGAATACATTCCAACTCCAGTTCGAGATGAATCAAAGCCTGCAAGGATGTTTGTTGCAAGATCCTTTGATGTAAATAAACCTGGAACTGATTTCGATAAGCTATCTGGCGGAGTTATTGGAGGATCTATAGTTCAAGGGAAATTGTCTATTGGTGATGAAATTGAAATAAGCCCTGGATTAATCATTGAACATAATGGTAAAATTGAGAATAGACCCTTATATACACGCATAGTTAGCCTAAAGAGTGGTGAAACGCCCGTCAAGGTGGCTAGACCTGGAGGTCTTGTTGGTGTTGGAACTACACTGGATCCCTCATTGACAAAAGCAGATGCTCTTGTTGGAAACGTTTTAGGTTCGCCAGGAACTCTCCCACCAGTGTGGTATGAATTTTCATTTGAACCTCACTTGTTAGAATGGGTTGTTGGGTTGAAAGAGCCTCAAAAAGTTGAACCGTTAAAAATTAAAGAGCAATTAATGATAAACTCCGGAACTGCCACAACCCTTGGTACAGTTACTTCAATTTCAAGGGGATACGTATACGTTTCATTGAGGAGGCCAATATGTGCAGAAGTTAATTCTAGGATTGCCATAAGTCGGAGGATAGGTGGAAGATGGAGACTAATAGGATATGGGTTTATTAAAGGTTAGGTGAATTTTATTGAGTAAAAGGGGACTTATTGTAGTGTTGGATACAAGTATCTTGATGCTGGCTGCTGAGCATAGAATAGACCTATTTGGGGAGATAAGTAGACTTATTCCAATGGCGCATAAGTGTGTTATTCTAACTTCTGTGTATAACGAATTAAATAATATGATTAACTCAAAATCTGGCAAAGAAAAACTATTAGCTAGAGTTGCATTAAAAATTGCTGGTAACTGTGAAGTGGTGAATTTTGAGGATAATAAGATTGCTGATGATTCTATTTTAGAATTTGCTAAAGGAAACGTTGGAAAGGTTATTGTGGCAACAAATGATGCTGAGTTAAGACGCAAATTGAGAATGCTAAGTATCCCTGTAATATACGTAAGAGATTTTAATCACTTAGAAATGGATGGTGAGGTCTATTGGTGAGAGGGGGGAATTATTATTTTAAATTAAAAATTATTAAAAGTAAATTACGTTTAATAGGGTGATTATATTATGTACTACATTGTCAAGGTTAAGGATGTTATTAGAATTCCGCCACAATACTTTAATGAACCTATAGAAAAAGTTGCATTAGAGCTATTACGTAATAAATATGAAGGATTAGTGGATACGGAACTGGGAATCATAATTGCAATATTGAATGCTGATGTTTCCCCCATTGGTCGAATAATTCATGGTGATGGGTCTAGCTATCATGATGTTACCTTTGACGCTTTGGTATTTCTACCCGTTATTCAAGAGGTTGTTGAAGGTGAAGTTGTTGAAGTTACTGATTTCGGTATATTCATTAGGTTGGGACCTGTGGATGGCTTAGTGCACGTTTCACAAGTTATGGATGATTACATAGTCTATGATAAAAGGAGAGGTGCCTTGCAAGGTAAAGAAACTAATAGAATTGTGAAAAAGGGGGATATTGTTAGAGCGAGAATAGTTACCGTGAGTTTATCTCCTAAGAGTGTGAAGATTGGTTTAACTATGAGACAACCATTTCTTGGAGTTTTATCATGGATTGAAGAGGATATTAAAAAATTGAGTGAGAAGAGGGAGAAATGAATTGCCTAGGAAAGGGTTGCCATTTAAAGCTTGTAGAAATTGTCATTATCTTGTTAATGAAGATGCTGTTAAATGCCCTATTTGTAACTCTAAAGATTTTTCTGATGAATGGAGTGGAATGGTGATAATTTTAGACGTTAATAGTGAAACTGCAAAGCTTTTGAATAAAAAAGAGCCTGGTCGTTATGCCATCGAAGTTCATTGAGCAACCCATTACAATAAATAAACTAGTTTTGGATAGAACTTATGAGGACAAGTTTAAACAGCCTTACGGTGTACTTATTGAAGGGAGCTTTGAAGACGTATTCCAAAAATTGACCAGTCTTATAAATGAATTTAAACCTAAGTTAATGATTACTGTTGGGGATTATGTCACTAAATTTTTCATAACTCGTAATATCCCTATAGATGTTGCAATAGTAGATTTTTATGTTGAGCGTAGAAGTTTTCAATACGATCCAACTCCATATTTTAAGAATATTTTCAAAATAGTTAACCCCCCTGGAACTATACTTGCAAGTTCTTGGCTAACAATTCAATATGTTATTTCAATAGAAGAACCTTCACTTATACTCGTAGATGGAGAAGAAGATCTACTCGCATTGCCCTGCGTCCTCTGTGCACCGTTAAACTCAGCGGTATTTTTTGGAGTACCTAAACGTGGCCTTATGTTTGTTCCAATAAATCTTGAAGCTAAGAGTTATGCATTTAAATTGTTAAAATTCTTTATTCCAGGATGAGAAGACAACAAATTTAATTTACCTGCAATTATTTTATTTATTCTTGTAGTGGTGTGGTGTATTCAAGGATGGAGATCGAGGTCATTAATAAAAGGGAAAATAAGCTTCTGAATAGGATAGAGCTAGATGTTGTGATTAAGCATGTGTACTCTGGTACTCCAAGTAGGATGAGTGTTCGAGAAGCTATTGCTTCAAAATTTAATGTCGCATTGGATAATGTGTATGTGATAAAGCTTTTCTCAGAGTATGGTATTCCAGTAAGTAGGGGGCATATACATATATATAACTCAAAGGATTATGCGCTTCAAATAGAGCCTGAATATATAATCAGGAGAAATACTGGTTCTACTCAGCAAAATGCGTGAATGGTACTATCTAGTTGATGGTGGATTAATAAAATGCTCATCTTAGGGATAGAATGCACCGCTCATACCTTTGGCTGTGGGATCGCTAATTCTAATGGTGAAATACTTGCAAATGTGAACTCTGAATACATTCCCGTAAGTGGTGGTATACATCCAAGGGAAGCTGCCCGTCATCATGCATCCGTTGCTGCATCAGTAATACGTGATGCTTTGAGAAATGCGGGGAAAAGTATTAGTGAAATAGATGGTTTTGCGGTGTCTCTTGGTCCCGGTTTAGGGCCGTGCTTAAGAGTTGGGGCAACAGTTGCAAGAGCTTTATCATTATATTATAAAAAACCTTTGATACCAGTAAATCATTGTGTAGCGCACATAGAGATTGCGAGATTAACATGTAAAGTTGATGACCCCCTCGTTGTTTACGTATCTGGTGGAAACACCATAATTTCCGCCTTCTCAGATGGTAAGTATAGGGTTTTTGGTGAAACTCTTGATATAGCATTGGGTAACTGTTTAGATACATTTGCAAGGTATGTTGGATTACCCCATCCCGGGGGTCCCCATGTAGAAAGGTTGGCTTCGAAGGGTTCAAATTACATCAACTTGCCTTATGTCGTTAAAGGGCAGGATATGTCCTTTTCTGGATTACTTACAATGGCAATTAGAAAGTTTAAGGATGGTGCTGTACTTGAGGATTTATGTTTCAGTCTTCAAGAAACCGCCTTTTCTATGGTGTGCGAAGTTACTGAACGTGCATTGGTTCATACAGGTAAAAATGCAATCCTCTTAACTGGGGGTGTAGCAGCTAATAAGCGATTGAGAGTCATGATGGAATCCATAGCTAGAGAGCATGGCGTAGTTTTTAAGGCTGTTCCAATGGAGTATGCAAGGGATAATGGTGCCATGATAGCGTGGACTGGAGTATTATCACTTATGCATAATGTCACAATAACTGTAGATGATAGTTTTATTCGCCCAAGGTGGAGGCTTGACGCGGTTGATATCCCTTGGAGGATGAGTGCACATGAAATTAATAAAGAAGGGTGCTGAGGCAGAGTTATACTTAATAGACTGGTTTGGTTATAAAGCTGTGAAAAAGGTGCGTATCTCAAAAAATTATAGGATACGATCACTAGACATGTTTCTACGAAATTACAGAACCTTGAATGAGGCTAAAATGTTAATAAATGTCAAAAGGATTAATGTACCTGTCCCCGCAGTTTTTGATGTCGATTTGGAGGAGTTTTCAATAATTATGGAATTTATTGATGGAAAGTTATTAAAGGATTTGATCCCGCAATTAGATGATAAACAGTTAGATGAAATTTTTACAAATCTTGGATGTATTGTTGGCAGACTTCATGAAAATGGGTTTTTTCATGGAGATTTAACTACATCAAACGTCATTCTTGTTGATAAAAACATTTTCTTAATAGATTTTGGTTTAGGCGGGTCTTCCCAAGAAATAGAATCCTTTGGGGTTGACGTCCATTTAATGTTGAGAGCCTTGGAGAGTACCCATCACGAAATATCTAAAAAATGTTTTGAATGCTTTAAGAATGGATATAGTAGTACGTTTGATAAAAGTAAGGAGGTATTTGACAAAGTCTTAGAGATAAGGAGGAGGGGTCGATATGTCGTTGAGAGAAGAGTTAAAGCAGACATCGATTCTCTTCATATCTAAAAATAAGAATAAATTCATAGAAGCATCCCATATTCTCAGCTCTTTTAATATAAAATTGGAGTGGGCTCCATTCTCTAAACTGGAAATACAATCTTCTTCATTATCTGACATCGCTTTATTTGCAGCTAGAAACGCTTTTGAGAGCATAAAAAAGCCGTTAATCGTTGAAGATGATGGATTATTCATAAAAGCTCTAAACGGTTTTCCGGGGCCGTTCTCTTCATACATATACAGTACTATTGGTCTTAATGGAATACTTAGGCTAATGGAGGGTGTTGATGATAGGGAATGCTTCTTTGAGTCTGCAGTGGCTTTTTGTAATCAAAATATAAGCAAGGTTTTTGTGGGCAGAGTTTATGGTGAAATTTCTAGAGTCATTAGAGGGTCATGTGGTTTCGGTTTTGATCCAATATTCATACCTAAAGGTGAAAATTTGACATTTGCAGAAATGCCATTAAACTATAAGTGCTCCATAAGTCATAGAGCTGTCGCTCTGAAGGATTTTGCAAGATGGTTTCTAAAAAATTTTAAATACTATTTGTAACATTTCCTTACGTGTTGGGGATGTAAGTTGAAGAGAAGTAAGGAGAAGGGTAAGTCTCATTCAACAAGGCCTGCTGGGATGGAGGCTCCTAAATGGGTTAACTATAAACCAGAAGATGTTGAAAATTTAGTGGTAAACTTAGCTAGAAGAGGGTTTTCACCATCCATGATCGGTATAATTTTACGTGATCAGTACGGTATACCATTAGTTAAAGCAATATGTGGCAAGACAGTTACTGAAATATTACGTGAAAACAATTTGTTACCAAGCATTCCTGAAGATTTGAGCAATTTAATTAAGAGGGCTGAGAAAGTTAAGAGGCATCTTGAAGAGCATCCAAAGGATAAGTCCAGTAGACGTGGACTTCAACTTATTGAGTCAAAGATATGGCGACTTATAAAATATTATAAGGCTAAAGGTATGCTTCCAAAAGATTGGAAATATGAATTTAGTGGGCTTAAAACAGTAAAACTTAGATAACACGTGCAGATTTAATTAATTTGATTATAAAATGTCATTTGATGATATAGTTCCACATGAGTTCATTGAACATATAAACAATGTTGCGAGTAGAATCGTTGAGTGGGCTAAAGAGGGCATTTTATTTAATGTATATACTCACTTGGATGCTGATGGTTTAGCAGCTGGTGGAATATTTGCATCTATACTTAAGGATCTTGGAGCCCCATTTAAAGTTAAAATTCTCAATCAATTAACTGATGACATTATTTCTCAAATGGGTTCTCATGAAAATTGTATTGTGGTTCTCCTGGATTTTGGAAGTGGTCAAAGAGATCTATTAGAGAGATCACTAAAAGTCCCTTGTTTGATAATTGATCATCATCAACCCAGATTTTCACTACACAATGATGATAACATAACTGAAATTAATCCTCATCACTTCGGTATTGATGGTTCTACGCAAGTAAGTTCTTCAGGCTTATCATATCTAGTGGCTAGGACGGTAAGTGAAAAGAATGTTGTTCATTCAACAACAGCTATTGTGGGTGCTCTTGGTGATAGACAAGATTGCGGTGATAAAGCTAGTTTGATTGGCTTAAATAAAATTTTTGTTGAAGAAGCAATTAATAATAAACTTTTAAATGTAAAGATCGGCTTGAAACTTTTCGGTTTTGAGTCAAGACCTATAGTTAAAAGTTTAGAGTACACCATTGACCCATTTATTCCAGGTTTAAGTGGGGATTTTGATGCTTGCATGAATTTCTTGAAAAGTATTGGTATCCCTCCAGTTGATGAGAATGGTAATTTTCGAAGCGTATCAGATTTGTCCAGCGATGAATTACGCAAATTAATCATTGAGATAGTTAAGTACATGTTGAATCATGGCATCACCAGTGATGTTGCTGAAGGGATGATCGGGACAAATTATATCTTGATTAAAGAGGCTCCAGATTCATGTTTAAGGGATGCTAGAGAATTTTCATCTGTTTTAAATGCTTGTGGTAGGATGGGAAACCCAAGCTATGGTATTGCCTTGTGTATGGGGATTAGGGGGGTGATTGTACAGAGAGCTTTTGAAGTTGCAAGTAAGTATCGTAAGGAGATTTCAAGGATGTTAAGCTGGTTCCAAAATAACAGAGATAAACTTAAAACCCTCCAATACGTACAATACATACATCTTGAAAATAACGTTGATGAAAGATTATTGAGCACATTTGCTTCCATTCTTTCCTCTTCGAGAACAGTGTCTATGGATAAGCCTCTTGTGTGCTTTGCCTTCACGAAGAGTGGTAAAATTAAGGTTTCTTGTAGAGCTGATAGAAATTTGATTAAAAGAGGGATTAATCTTGGCTTAGCTTCAAAAATCGCAGCAGAAAGTGTTGGGGGTATTGGTGGGGGTCATGATGTAGCTTCTGGAGCTGAGATTCCATTAAATTCTGAAGGAGCATTTTTAAAAGTTTTTGATGATATTATTGGTAAACAGATTTCAGGTGCATCCTATGAATAAGGGGGTTTTAAGAATTTACTTGAATGATTCAATGCTTCTGAAATCTATACTTGATGCTTTAACTCCCGATAATAAAATTCTCCCAAAGGGTATGAGTATTTCATCAACGTTGGATGATGGATGTCTAACATTAACTGTGGTATGTGAGGATGGTATAGGTTCTCTACTTAATACATTAGATGAATTGATTGAAAGCGTTAATATGTGTATTTTAAGCATAAAGGGTTTACAACAAACATATAAGTAAGTTCTTGCTATTGATGTAACGAACTAGTTAGGGTGAATCATTTGGCTTCGAGAGTTCGTGATAAATGGCGTATGAAGAAAGCCTACAAAGTACTTGCCTCTACAGCTTTTGGGTCAAGTGAGATTGGTGTGACATTGGCTGATGATGAATCAAAATTGTATAATAGGGTTGTTGAAACTTCTTTGAGCGACTTAATTGGAGACTTCTCATTTCTCCACATAAAGTTGTATTTTCAAATAGTTGAAGTGTCCGATTCCACGTGTAAAACCATATTTAAGGGTCATGAACTTTCACGGGATTATATTCGTAGCTTAATACGTAGAGGAACAACTTTGGTTGATGGAATTTTTAATGTCACAACGAAGGATGGTTACACTTTAAGGGTTACCGTTGTAGCAATAACTAGGCATAGAGCAAAAACTTCTCAAGCTAAGCTTATCAGGAAAATCAGTAAGGAGATATTGACGTCGAAAGCTGCTGAGCTGAACTTTGACGAATTTGTTCAACAAATGGTTTTAGGGAAAATAGCATCAGACATATATAATTCTGCAAAGAAGATTTATCCTCTAAAAAAGGTTGAAGTAAGTAAAAGTAAGTTGATTTCTAAACCTGTTGCGGAGCAAGCTGAATTGGCAGCGCCTCAATCTTCAATGCAACAAAAATCTTAGTGGCCGCGTTAACTATTTTTGGTTTGTCCACATATCTTTAAAAGGCATTTATGAATCTAGTAGAGTATAATGTAGTTAAAAAGGATTGGAGAAATATTCCAATAAAATTTGCTCTATTTTATCCAAACGTATATAGAGTTGGCATGTCATGTTTAGCAATTCACCTATTATATGAGCTTATGAATTCCCGTAATGATGTGTTATGTGAAAGATTCTTCTTGGATCCAAATCTGCCTTTAGCATCCATTGAATCGAAACGATATTTGAAATCATTTAACATCGTCGGTTTCTCATTACAATATGAATTAGATTATGTGAATTTTATAAAAGCATTATTGGAATCCGGTATACCTCCACTATCAAAGGATCGTGGTGAAGGTGACCCTATAATATGCCTAGGGGGTCCTGCCATTACGTCGAATCCTGAACCTTTAGCTAGTTTTGCGGATATTATATTTATAGGTGAGGTTGAAGACACTTTAAATAAATTCTTAGATGTTGTTATTGAGTATGAAGGTAGGGGGAGAATTGAGCTACTTGAAAATGTATCCAAGATTCCAGGAATATATGTGCCATCATTGAATAATAGAGTTAGACGGGTTTGGGTTGAAGATTTAGATAATGCCCATCATGCATTGAAACAGATAATTCCAGCATGTTCATCTAACAGCCCATTTCACCCTGTTTTAGGGAAATCATTTTTGCTTGAAGTTTCCCGAGGCTGCGGGTTTGGTTGTAGATTCTGTCTTGAGGGTTACAATTATCTTCCCATGAGATTTAGATCTTTTGAAAATATACTTTCAATAGTGAATGAGGGGTTAAAATTTACACCAACAAATAATCTAATAATAATTGGTTCAGCAGCATTTGTTCATCCTCATTTCAAGGATATTTTAGAGTATCTATATAAGTGTGGGTTTAAATTCTCCATTCCATCTTTACGATTAGATTTTGTGGATGAAGATATTCTTAAACTCTTAAAGCTTGGTGGACAGAGAACGCCCGTATTTGCTCCTGAAACGGCTTCTCAGAGGCTGCTCAAAATAATTAATAAGAGATTTGATGAGGGGATATTGCTTGATGTAGCTAAGCTTGTTAGAAGCATAGGATTCAACAATATTAAGTTATACTTTATGATTGGATTGCCTGGTGAAAGCATTGAAGATGTAGAGTTGATTATTGATTCTCTACGTAAAATCGCGGATTCTGGTTTCAATTATCCAAAGAGTGTACGTGTATCCTTTTCATTTTTTGTACCTAAACCAAATACTCCATTTCAATGGTTTGGAATGGATTCTAAACAATCGTTAAAAAGGAAGGTTAAATTGATTAAGGATGCTTTGCATGGAGATAGACGTTTTGATATAAGATTTCCAAATTTAAGAGAGAGTATCATACAAGCATTTATTTCACGTTCAGGATCCAATATTGCTCCTATACTTCTTTTTGTTGCTAAAAATGGTGGTTCTCTCTCTTCTTGGCATGCTGCTGAAAAATCCTTTAAGTTCTCCCTCGAGGATATGGTTGTAAGTCAATTGGATTTCAAATACAATTTCCCATGGGATGGCATTGATATTGGGTATGACAAGATGCTGTTGATGAATGAGTATGGTAAAGCATTATCACTCATCAAGTAACATTGGTTCACATCAAGTCATTTTGCGAAGTAAACAACGTAAACATTTATTTACTCTTAAAATCTTGATAATATCTTGGAGAATGAAGAGAAATGGCTATGGATTGGGAAACCTTTAAAAAGAATTTCCCAAATTTGGCTAGGGAAATCGAGGAAAATATATGTTCCATGAAATTAGGATTTGAAAATTCTCCTAAAAGTGGAAGACATTATGTGCCGAAGTTTAGGGGCTACAATCCCAATGTAATCGATTTCATTAGAAGATGTGATACTGAGTTGCAAGCTCTTGAGATAGTGGATTATTTAGAGAAGCGTAATGAGTTGCCCCATGAGGAGGCTGAGAGAATTAGAGTTTTATTGAAGGAAAAGGGGGTTCGCTTTTTCGGATCTAAGAAGGAGTCAGGTTGGTATTTTAAGGAAGATCCTCACTTTTCAAGGAGATAATCTCACTTTCTAGCTTTTGTAGCAACTATTTTTATTATGTCATTCATTTTCAATAGCGTATTCTCTCCAATTTTATGTTTTGTTCTTACATCTATGGCGTAAAGGAATGTGTCTCCAAGCTCTTGATGTATCATGTATGCAAGTTCTTTTGCAGTAGACCCTTCTTTAATAAGTAGGGCATCAGGCAATACGTTTCCATGGTGATCTGACAGTTTATTCACATCTTCTACTGGATATACTACTATCATTTTTAATACATTGAATATAGCTGCGTTTATTGTTTCTTGAACACCTGTACCTTTCCATTTAACTAAAACTTTTTCCTCAATTATTTTTAGCGCTTTCCTTTGCTCTGAGGTCATTTTACTTTCATCTATTATTTCGAATTTTTCATCTCCTGGTAGATATCTAATAAATCCTTTTTCAGCAGCTCTTCTGAGCACAAGCTCTGCCTCGGCACTACATGGAATTATAATGTTACTATCTCCATATCTTTCCTTCAATTTTCTAAATCCATCTTCTGCCGCTGGGACGTCTATTTTATTTGCTGCTATTATGATTGGCTTATTCACTCTCCTTATTTCATAACAGAATTTAGTTATGTCTTCATCGCTCCATGAACCAAGTTTCTTTCTGGTTAAATCAACCTTTTCTAAAGTCTTTTCAACGTCTCTCCTGCTTATTTGAAGACCGCTTAGCCTCTCCGCTAGAATATCTTCTATGCTATCCTCCCTCCTCTTTATAATTCTTTGCCAATCTGAAGTTAGTATTTGCTTTATCCACATCACTATTTCTCTCTCTAGGAATTCTACATCTTTACATGGATCATGCGTTCCTGGAGGTACAATCCTCCCTTCCTCATCTGTTCCTCCTGATGCATCTACCACGTGTATTAATACTGATGCTTTCCTTAATTCGTCTAGAAACCTATTTCCTAACCCTCTACCTTTCCATGCATCTGGAACTAAGCCTGCAACGTCCATCATTTGTATTGGTATGAATCTGTTTCCATTTATGCATAGGGAGTTTTTTGGGTTATCTTTCACATTAAACTCTTTGCATACGCATTTTGTCCTTACGTATGCTATTCCAATATTTGGCTCTATTGTTGTGAATGGGTATGGGGCTATTTTTACTGGTACTAATGTTGCTGCTGCAAAGAATGTTGATTTACCTGTGTTCGGTTTCCCTACTATCCCGCAGAGTATTTTTCTCCCCCCATCTTTCTAATTATACTCCTCCTCTATATCTTTGGAGGTTAATCTTTTATCTTGATTTATAGTAGTGTATTCGAGCATATTTAAGTTAGTTGGTGGTGGGAGTTGAAGAGAATTGCGATTGTTGGTTTTGGTACGGCTGGTCTTAGGGCTGCATTATCAGCTAAATCTCAAGATTCAAGTGCATCTGTAACTGTGGTTTCTGAAGAGCCATATTTGACGTATTCACGTTGTGGTCTACCTTTTGTTATTGGTGGTCAAATTGAGAGTTTTGAAAAGCTGATAGTTACTTCTAGGAATATGCTCCTCAGATTAGGTGTAGAGCTCATGTTAGGCTTTAGAGCCGTTGATGCTATAGGTGATACTTTATATGTTGAAAAGATTGATGGTGGGGAGAGTAAACAAATAAAATTTGATTCATTGATAGTTGCAACTGGTTCACGGGCATATCTTCCTCCAATAAGAAACTTGAATATAAATAATGTCTTTACATTAAGAGGCATTGATGATGGTATTAAAATTGTTAATGCACTTGAGAAAGTTAGAAATTTTGTGGTTGTGGGTGCTGGTGCCATTGGTCTGGAATGTGCTGAGGCCTTTTTGAGGAGGGGTATCAAAGTCCATGTGGTCGAACTCACGCCAAAAGTTTTACCTAGCATTTTAGATGATGATATGGCTTCAATTCTTCATGAAAATATAGTTAAACATAACGTTACTTTGAAGTTGAGTGGAAGGGTTAGTGAAGTTCTAGGTTCTAATACTGTTGAGGGTGTTGTCGTTGATGATGAGGTCATTGATTGTGATGCTGTACTTATTTCCACTGGGGTTAAGGCCAACGTGGATTTTGCTAAGAAGATTGGTTTAGAGATAGGTTCTTACGCTATTAAGACTAATGAATTTCAGGAAACATCTAAAGCCGGTGTGTATTCCGCTGGGGATTGCGCTGAGACAAAACACTTGATAACATTAAAACCCTTTGCACCATATCTTGGTACAGTAGCTTATAGGCAGGGAAATGTTGCTGGGGCTAATGCTGCTGGTGGTTCTATGAGATTTAATGGAGCCTTAGGTTCAATGGTGCTGAAGATTTTTGATTATGAAGTTGGTGCCACCGGATTGAATGTCGAGCAAGCTGAAAGGGAGGGGATGAAAGTTATTGTGGGTAAAGCTAAATGGTATACCAAAGCGGAATATTATCCTTCACATGGCGATTTAACCGTTAAAGTTGTTTTCGACGCTAATAATGGTAGATTGATTGGAGGTCAGATCATTGGTGTTAGCGATGTGGCTCAAAGGATCAACTTATTATCAGCTTTAATTTCCATGGGAGCAACTGTTGATAATATCGTTAACTTGGACACATGTTATAGTCCGCCCGTTGCTGACGTTATTGAGCCTGTGGTCAGGGCTTCCGAAATAGCTTTAAAGAAGTTTAGAAGATAAATCTTTATTGGTGAAATTGTTTGAAGATATTGGTTGCAGATGAAATTTCCAGTGAAGGCATTGATGCTCTTAAGAAGGCTGGATTTGAGCTTGATTTGAGGTTTGATATAACATATGATGAATTGAAGAAGATAATACCCAATTATGAAGGGCTAATCGTACGTAGTAGGACGAAAGTTGATGGTGAGATTATAAAGGCAGGCGTTAATTTACGCTTTATAGGCCGTGCTGGGGTAGGTTTAGATAATATTGATGTAAAGGCGGCTGAAGCTAAAGGGGTAGTAGTTCTAAATACCCCTGAAATAGCTGCAACTTCAGTTTCAGAATTAGTTTTTGGGATGCTGTTATCATTGGTTAGGAAAATATCAGTGTGTGATAGACTTATGAAGATGGGTGAATGGCCTAAAAAATTTGCAATGGGGTTTGAATTGAAGGATAAAACCATTGGGATAATTGGCATTGGTAGAATTGGCAAAGAAGTTGCGAAGAAGGCTAAAGCATTTGGAATGAGGGTCATATATTATGATATAATTAGACTCAATCCTTCCGTTGAGAGAGAGTTAGGTGTTGAATATTTTGAGCTTGATGATTTATTGAAAAATTCAGATATAGTAACTTTGCATGTACCCTTAACCCCCCAAACCAAATACTTAATAAATGAGGATAAGTTTAAGCTTATGAAGAAGGGAGCGATAATTATCAATACGTCGAGAGGGGCTGTGATTGATAATAAAGCTTTGCTAAAGTATCTGAAGAATGGTCATCTTTACGGTGCTTGTTTAGATGTATTTGAAAATGAGCCTCCAAAGGAATCTTGGGAAAAGGAATTGATATCGCTTGAAAATGTTGTTGTAACTCCCCACATAGGTTCAATGACCGTTGAAGCTCAAAGGATGGCATCGATTTTGCTTGCAAATAAAATAATTGAAGCTTTTGGGGAGAAAAGTTTATAAAAGGATAAGGAGTCCTTATATGCGTAACTGAAATGGAGAGATATCCCGTGGGATGAGTATTCATGTATAGGCATATTTCGCTGCTGTGGAAAGATATTAAGAGGGGGGAATTCCCAGAGCTCGTCAGGGAGAGACTTATACAGTGGCGTAAAGGGCCTTCTGTTGTTAGAATCGAAAAACCAACAAGACTGGATAGGGCTAGGGCGCTCGGATATAAAGCTAAACAGGGGTTTGTGGTTGTTAGAGTTAGGGTGAGACGTGGAAGTATGAGCAAAATTAGACCTGATAGTGGAAGGCGCCCGAAAAGGATGGGTGTTCATGGACATACTGTCAAGAAGAGTTTGCAGTGGATTGCAGAGGAGAAGGCTGCTAGGAAATACCCGAATTTAGAGGTGCTTGCAAGTTATTGGGTTGGAGAGGATGGTAGATATAAATGGTTTGAAGTTATACTCGTTGATCCTCATCATCCCAGCATTATGAATGATCCAGATATTAACTGGATTTGTAATCCAAGTCAGCGTAGAAGAGTTTTTAGAGGTTTGACTCCTGCTGGTAGAAGGTCTAGAGGACTGTATGTTAAAGGTTCTAGGGCTGTGAAAAATAGGCCGAGCAGGTCTTCTGCATCAAAAAGTTAAATTGCAATAACATTTTATTATTAGTCTTTATCTATCAATTTATTGCATGTAATTATGTCAACTAAGGGTATTCCAGTAATTGAAATTTCAATGAACGCTTTTTGTCATGCTACCGAAGACTTAAATAAAGTTAAAACTGCAATGATGAATCTCATTCCTGAATCCATAAGATCTGGAGTAATATTTTCCGAGGACATTTTGGAGGGGTATTATGGTAATGTTATTGTTAATGTAAAATTACACTTTTCTGATAAGATTGCTGTGAAGGAGATAATCGAATATTTCTGTAAGAACATCAGTGATAACGATAAAAGACTACTTTATAGAACCCTTGATTATAGGTTGGATGAATCTTGTGTTCTGCATATAAGGTTTGATAAAGGTGCTGCATATAATGGTGTATTACGGTTAAATGATGGTAGTGAGGTGATAAAGGTGACTTTGAAATTCAATGTTAAAAAGAGACTTGTAAGAGATGCATGTATTGAAATTGGTTTAATTTCAGGTGAATGATTATGGGTAAACTTTTCTCTGATTTACATGTTTCCCCAGATGTGTCTAATGGGACATCATCTATATCTGAGATAATCAATATGGCTTCCACTCTTGGCTTCAGTTATATAGGTTTATCCATCTTTAATAGGCATAACGTTGATATGATTGGGGATTTCAAAAGGATGTTCAATGAGCATGGTATAGATATGGTTAGTAGGGTTGACCTTTTCCCCCAAAATGTGAATGATTTGAAGAGGGATCTCAGATTTTATAGGGGTAAGGTGGAGGTAATTTCTGTTTTTTGCAATAATATTCATGTGGCTAGATTTGCTGCTAGAGATAGCCGTGTGGATGTTTTAAACTTTTCATATTCAAATTGGAAATCAAATTTCTTTGATGTTTCAGAAGCTAAATTGGCTGCTAAAGGTAATTCTGTTTTGGAAATAAATATTGCTGATATACTTAGATGCTCTAACACTGGTGAGAGGATAAAAACTCTTAGAATTATGTCTGAGAATGTTAGATTGGCTCTTAGGTATGGCGTCCCCGTAATTGCTTCTTCGGGAGCTAAAAATGTTTTTGAAATGAGGGATCCTAGAGCCATAGCATCCGTAATAACGCTTTTAGGTGTTTCTGAATTTGATGCATTACAATTTGTTTCCAATAATCCATCAAATTTAATCGAAAGGAATAGGATGAAACTTAGTGGGGAAATGGTGTGTAAAGGTGTTCGATTATTGGGGAGGATTGATGAAAGTGGTGAAATTGAGAAGAAATAGGTATTTAATTTTTAGGATTATACGTAAAAGTGGGCGATCAATAGCTTTTTCAGATGTCTTAAATGCAATATTTTCTTCGCTTTCCTCATTATTTGGGGAGGTGGGTTCCAGTAAAATAAGCTTTAGTTTAATGAAATATTGTCCTGAGCTTGGAATTGGGATTTTACGTTGTGATCATTTAAGTGTTTCAAAAGTTAGAGCTGCTTTAGCTCTTATAAAAAGTATATCCGGTGATGACGTCATTTTCAGTGTGATAAAGATTTCTGGAACGTTTAAGAAGGCTGAGAAAATCCTTAATAATCTGTCTAAACAATTGATTACTGGGGTATGAAGAAGCCGTCCCAGACGTCTGACTTAATGGATGACGTTCTCGCGACGAACTGACCCCACAATAATAATTGAAATAGTAAAATTTATTGCTTAATTCCTACAATTTAGGTAACAAGATTAAAAGGTGAGATACATTGTTCACACCGCCTGGAATGGGTTATGATAGGGCGATAACTGTTTTCTCACCTGATGGGAGATTGTTTCAAGTTGAATATGCTATGGAAGCTGTTAGGCGTGGGTTTACTGCATTAGGTATTAGATGTGTTGAGGGTGTTGTCCTAGTTGCTGAGAGGAGGAAGATCCTACCATTAATAGACTACTCCTCCCTTGAGAAAATATTCAAGATTGATGAACATATTGGTATAACCTATGCAGGCTTCCCCTTTGATGCTAGAATACTAATAGACTATGCACGTCAAGAAGCTCAGATAAATAGAATTTTATACGATGAACCTATAGACGTTGAAGTTTTAACTAAGAGGATTAGCGACGTGATGCAACTATATACTCAACGTGGCGGTGTAAGACCTTTTGGAGTAGCTTTCCTGGTGGCTGGAGTTGATGATAATGGTCCAAGATTATTAATGACGGAACCTAGTGGAGCATATGCACTATATTTTGCTAGGGCAATAGGGTCCGGCAGTCAACAAGTCACTGAATTCCTTGAAAAGAATTATAAATTTGAAATATCTTTAAATGAAGCCCTTAAAATGGCAGTTGCAGCAATAAAGCCGGTGGTTGAAGGTCCAATAGATCCAGATAAAATTGAAATAGGTGTTGTCTCAGTAAAGGATCGAATATTTAGGAAGCTATCTAGGGAGGAAGTGGCTTCATTAATTAGTGGAATTTAACAAATAACATCAATTTCTTAATTTGAAAGTTTAAACTTAATTATATTTATGTAATTAATAATATTTAATAGATTGAATATATCTTCATAAAAGTGGTGCTATGAATGAGTTCAAAAAAGGATTATGTAGTGGCTAGATATATTTCTAAAGGTGAACGGTTCGAAATACTTGTGAATCCAAATTTGGCATGGGCCTTTAAACAGGGAGAAAATGTTGATTTAAATGAGATCTTGGTTGGTGAGATAATATATAAAGATGCAAATAAAGGTTTGAAGGCTTCTGAAGAAAGTTTAATTAAAGTTTTTGGTACCACTGACATATATAAAATTGCGCCAATTATTTTAAAGAATGGTACACTGCAGTTAACTGCTGAGCAGAGGAAGGAAATGATAGAAAACAAGAAGAGGCAAATCATAAATTTCATATCTAGGTGTTGTGTTGACCCTAGAACCAATCTACCTCATCCGCCTAAGAGGATAGAATTAGCTATGGAGGAAGTTGGGGTGCAAATAGATCCATTTAAGGATGCGGAGGAACAGAGCTTAAGTGTCATTAAAAGTTTGAGAAATGTTCTACCGCTGAAGATCGCTAATGTTACATTGAATGTTAAGGTAGGTGCTGAGTATGCCGGTAAAGCTTATGGTGTTCTTTCAAGTTTTGGTGTAATAAAACGTTCTGAGTGGCAGTCTGATGGCTCTTTAATTTGTGAAATTGAAATGCCTGCTGGACTTCAACCATCATTTATAGAAAAAATGAATAAACTCTGTAAGGGGAATGTGGAGATAAATGTGGTCCGTTAGGGTGATGTATTGTGGGTGAAAAAACTAGATCCAGAAGTATAGTTTTCCCCGGAGATCTTGTTGCTGAGGGATCTTTTAAGGCGGGCGCATATACGTATACTGAAGGTAATAAGATTTTCTCATCAGTTTTTGGGCTCTGTGAAATTAGAAACAAAGTTGTGAACATAATTCCATTACAGGGATTCTACATTCCAAGGGTTGGGGATTCTGTTATAGGGGTTATAATTGATAATTCGCCTACAAGTTGGCAAGTGGATATAAACTCCCCATATATTGCAGTTCTACAATTTTCCGATGCACTATCTAAACCTATTGACGTTGCAAGAGAAGATATTAGAAAATACCTTAAGTCTGGTGATGTCATATTTGCTGAAGTTATAGCATTTGATAAACTTAGGAATCCTTTGTTATCAATAAAGGGGAGAGGTCTTGGTAAATTGGAGCATGGTACACTTATAACATTTTCACCTGTTAAGGTGCCTAGACTTATTGGTAGGCGTGGGTCTATGATAAATATGATTAAGAAAGAGCTTAATTGTAAGATTATAATGGGTAGGAATGGTAGGATTTGGGTGTCCTCCACAGATCCTCAAGTAGTTAATTTAGTGCGAAAGATAATTTCTCTTGTGGAAGAAGAATCGCATTTACCTGGTCTTACAGATAAAGTCAAGTCTTTGATTGTTAAAGAGCGTGAGAAAATTGGTGGATGAACGCTTAACTTATATTCTTGTAATCTCTATTTCTTGTAGTCAATTTATTGTATTGGGGAGTGCCGTATCATGAGTGGGAAGAGGAGACTTATTGATGAAAATGGATTGAGGGTTGATGGTAGGCGATGGAATGAGCTTAGACCATTAAAAATTGAGGTGGGAGTTCTTTCAAATGTTGATGGTTCTGCGCGTATAATTCAAGGTAAGACACATATATTGGTTGGAGTGTATGGCCCTAGGGAGAGCTTTGCCAAACATGTAAGTTTGCCCGATAAATCTGTTGTTAGGTGCAGATATAGGATGGCGCCCTTTTCTGTTGAGGAACGTAAATCCCCCGCACCTTCTAGGCGTGAGATAGAGTTATCTAAAGTTATTCGGGAAGCTTTGGAGCCTGCAATTTTTGTTGAGGAATTTCCAAGGACAACTATAGATATATTCATTGAAGTTTTAGAAGCTGATGGTGGCACTAGGTGTGCAAGTATAACCGCTGCTTCTGTAGCTCTTGCCGATGCCGGTATTCCCATGAGGGATCTGGTTGCTGCATGTGCTGTTGGTAAAGCTGATGGTAAGCTCATAGTAGATTTATCCGATGTGGAAGATAAGTATGGTGAAGCCGACGTCCCATTTGCTATAATGCCAAATAAGAATATCATTACATTACTTCAAATGGATGGAATACTTACCTCGGATGAATTTAACACTTTACTACAACTTGCTATGAAAAGCTGTAAGTATATTCATGAAGTTCAGAGAAAAGCTTTAAAGGATGGATTTGGAGAAATTAAAAACCTCGTATTGGAGGAATGAGTGTAATGATGGTTTCCTTGCCAATAAATAAAGATTTAATATTGGGTTCTCTATCCAAGGGGATTAGAAGCGATGGTCGTAGATTAGATGAATATCGACCAATAAAATTCGAGTTTAACGTTATAAGTAAAGCTAATGGTTCTGCTAGCGTAAGGATTGGAGACACGTATGTTTTGGTGGGAATAAAAGCTGAAATTGGTAAACCATTTCCAGATACCCCTAATGAAGGTGTTCTAATAGTGAATTCAGAGTTTGTTCCGCTGGCTTCTCCACAATTTGAAGCAGGACCTCCCGATGAAAATTCCATAGAATTGGCGAGGGTTATAGATAGGGGTTTAAGGCATGGTGGTGCTGTAGACTTTAAAGATCTATGTATAATACCAAATGAGAAGGTTTGGATATTGTGGGTTGACATCTATGTTCTTGATCATGGCGGAGACCTTTTTGATGCTACAGCTTTGGCTTCTCTAGCTGCTTTGATGGTTACAAAGATACCAGTAGTTACGGTTGAAGGTTCGCAGGTAGTTGTGCATGATGAGAGGAGATCATTGAAAATAGCTGATTACCCAGTATCAGTGACTATAAATAAGATTGGAAATTATCTATTGTTAGACCCTACATTGGAGGAGCTTGAGTTTGTCGAGGCGAGGTTAACTGTGTTCACTAATTCTAAGGGGGAGATATGTGCAGTTCAGAAGGGGCTTCCCGGAGCTTTCACATATGATGAGATTTTGAAATCCATTGAGTTAGCGAAATCTAAAGGGCAGGAATTAAGGTCAATTTTATTAGAATCCTTCAACAATTGGGAGAAGAGTATGAGGGGTGCTTGAGATGGGGTCTAAAAGTAAAGTGGGTCCTGCGGGGAGATTTGGTGCACGTTATGGAGCTTCACTTAGGGCGAGGGTAAGGAACATTGAAATTTTGATGCATGCTCCTCACAAATGTCCAAGATGCCAATCTAAGGGGAAATTGAAGCGTTTAAGTGTTGGTATATGGATGTGCAAAAAGTGTGGATATAAGTTTGCTGGAGGGGCTTATGTTCCCTCATCTGCGATGCTGAGATGAAATGAGGAATTACCTAAATCCTATACGTTTTTTAATAACAATGTCTAGGCGTGATAGTCCCCGTACTAGAAGTTTTTGTAAGGATCTATCCTATGCATTGCCTTCCGCTATTAAAGTTAATCGTGGTAAAAAATCCATCAATGATGTGCACATGTTAGCTCTTCAAAGCAAATGTGATAGAGTCATAATTGTTAACACATTTATGGGGAACCCTGGACTATTAACATTTTACTCTGTTGGAAGGGAACGTCTTAACCCACTGAATCCTCGATTGAGGCTTTTAGGAGTTAAACTTACCTTTGAAATTAAGAATGCTAAGAGGGTTAGAGTTGATGATATCATTGTACGTTGCTCAAATGATAATGCTTTAGGAGCCGCGAATCATTTGTCTAGTTTATTTAATTGTAGACTTTACTTATCTAAAGGAAATGATTATGAGAAATTATCCGAGGATTTCTCCATAATGAATGTTGAGTACTTAGAAAAGGACATTTTCATGATTCATTTTACAACGGTGTCTGGATATATCATTGGGCCGGTCATGAAGGTTAAATT
This sequence comes from Candidatus Culexarchaeum yellowstonense, assembly GCF_024707025.1. Taxonomy (NCBI): domain Archaea; kingdom Thermoproteati; phylum Candidatus Culexarchaeota; class Candidatus Culexarchaeia; order Candidatus Culexarchaeles; family Candidatus Culexarchaeaceae; genus Candidatus Culexarchaeum; species Candidatus Culexarchaeum yellowstonense. The sequence continues at coordinate 7,923 of NZ_JANGFQ010000002.1, read as the reverse complement.
TATTTAAAAATCTCTTGTTAAAAACATTTATTGGATTGAATTTATGTTTGAAGTTGAGTTAACGTTAGATTTCAAAGATCCAATAATTTCAAAAATAATTTTCGACTCCCTATACCCTGAAATCGCTAATCCTCCATCGCGTAGAGTTACGTCGTTAATAAAGCATGATCCTCCAAAAATCCTTCTATATTTATCTTCTGATAACCCATCCCTGTTGAGGGCTGCATTAAACTCATTTCTTAGGTTAATCATATTGTTGGAGGAAATATTTAAAAGTTTGAAGGATTAAGCTTAATCGTAAATGTTTTATTTCACTTTCCATTAATCTTTAGGGGGTTGATTTTTTTGGATGAAAAGTTACCACCTGATGTTGAGGAGAAAGTTGCAAGATTGCAGGATCTTCAAGAACAATTAAGATTAATTTTAGTTAGGAAGCAACAACTACAGCTTCAATTAGCCGAGTCCCAGAATGCTTTAGAGGCTGTTGAAAAGCTTTCCGATGATTGTGAAGTTTATAAGGCAGCTGGATATGTAATGTTTAAATCAAGTAAAGCAAAAGTTTTAGAAGAGTTAAGAGATAAGAGGGATACTTTGGAATTAAGAATAAAAACTCTTGAAAAGCAAGAAGCTTTGCTCCGTAAACAATTTGAAGAGTTGCGGAGAGAAGTAAGCAATCTACTTTCAACAATTCAACGTTCAGGGGCATAAAATAATTTGACCAATGATAGCTGATGGCTAACAGTACCTTTACTGATAAATCCATAGAAGAACTTTGTGTTTTAGCTGAAAATATTATACGGTCATATATACTTTCAAAATTTTCAATTAACGATATTCTGGATTTAAATGTGAGTGTGGATGTCCGTCTTTTAGATGATGGGCAGTTAACATTTGATGTTGATGTCGAGTTGACCTTACACCCAAAATTTTCTAGGAGCGATGTGGAAGTAGTTATAAATGAGGCTGTCGAAAGATGTTTTAAAGAATTAGATAAGAGGATGGGTAGTGTTGAGTGAATGTAGAAAGTTTATTGAAGTATTAAATTCCTTCTCGCCGAAGAAGGTGGCTTTACTTTGTCATCGTAATGCTGATCCAGACTCCTTTGGGAGCGCATATGCCCTAAGAGAGCTTTTAATGAAGTTGTATGCTAATATGGAAGTTTTTATTGTATCACCTGAAGGATTGAACTCATCATCGAAGAGGTTATTGAACCATATAGATAATGTAAATGTCTTGGAAACCATTGAGGGTAGTGTTGATGTTTTAATTATGGTGGATGCTATATCCTTTACTCAGCTTGGTTCTTTAGGTGATTTTGTAAAGGGGTCTAGTATTCCACTTTTGATTATTGATCATCATGAGCCATTGAAGGAAACTATTGATCGCGCCTTGTACATAGCTTCAAATACTAATGCGTCTTCCACAGCTGAAATAGTCGCCAATTTCTTCAAAGAGTTACATTTGAATATGAGTAGGAGCAGTGCATTAGCACTACTTACAGCAATAATATCTGATTCAAAGAGATTTCTAATAGCTTCCATTGAAACATTTAGAAGCGTCTGTTTCCTCATGGAGAATGGAGGCGATTATAGTTTAGCTTTATCAATAATCTCAGAGCCTATGGATATCTCTGAAAGAATAGCTAGACTTAAGGGGGCGCAGAGATTAAAATTATTTAGGTTTGGGAAGTGGTTGATAGTTTTTTCAAATGTAAGTTCCTTTGAAGCTTCCCTTGCAAGAGCGTTGATTGATCTTGGAGGGGATTTAGCCGTAGTGGTCGGAGGTGAAGGTGATGATGTACGTGTTAGTGCAAGGTCTACGGAAGCCTTCTATAGGGAGACTGGCTTTCATTTGGGGAGAGATCTTATGATTCCTTTAGGAGAATTTATAGGTGGCACTGGGGGTGGACATTCTACAGCTGCAGGTGCCAATGGATGTAGGAATAGGGATGGTATTGAAAATTTCTGTATAAAAATAATTTCGAGTAAAATTGCAAGGGGATGAAAGCTAATTTTTATTATTAAGCAGTTAAAGATATTACGCAATTATCTTGCACATTAATTGGGCGTATGAGGGAGGTTTATGGCGATCGTTGAAGTTAAAGGTCTCTCATACAAGTATCCTGGTTCATTAAAATATGCAATTAAAGATATTTCTTTAAGTATAGATGAAGGCGAATTTGTTGTTATAACAGGTCCTAGTGGTTGTGGTAAGACAACTTTATGTAGATGTTTTAATGGTTTAATCCCACACTTCTATGGTGGTGAATTTATTGGTGATGTTATAGTTAATGGGTTATCCGTCAAAAATACCCCCACAACTATCTTATCAAAATATGTTGGTATGGTTTTTCAAGATCCTGAATCACAACTTTTTTCATTAAATGTGGAGCGTGAAGTAGCTTTTGGACTTGAAAATTTAGGTTTAAATAGGGAAGAAATTAGGTCAAGGGTTAATGAGGTTCTGGAATTGATGGGGATTTCCCATCTCCGCAATCGGGCACCCTTTGAGCTTTCTGGTGGTGAACAGCAGAAGGTTGCTTTAGCAGCTTGTTTAGCTATGAGACCAAAAATTCTAGTCTTAGATGAACCGACATCGCATTTAGATCCTGCAAGTGCTTACTCATTACTCACCTTGCTTAGTGATCTCAGGCGTAGATTGAAGTTAACCGTGATCATCGTTGAACATAGATTAGAAGCTTTAGTTGCCGTATGTAATAGGCTTATAATAATGAATGAGGGTAAAATAATCTTTAATGGGGATCCTAGAACTGTTTTTTCAAATGAAAATATAGGTTCTATTAAAAGTATTGGTGTGGGTATACCTAAGGTAGTTGAATTGTATCATCACCTTTTAAATAGTGGGGTTGTATTAAGAGATATTCCTCTATCCCCAAAAATGTTTAAGGAATATTTCTTGGAGGTTGTTAAGAAATGATTGAGGTACATGACTTATGGTTTTATTATGATGATAATCCAGTTTTAAAGGGAGTATCCCTTGAAATAAATCCTGGTGAAATTGTTGCAATAATGGGTGAGAATGGTGCTGGAAAGACTACTCTAATTAAGCATTTCAATGGATTGTTAAAGCCCAAACGTGGATATGTAAAAGTATTTGGGGTTGATACCAGATACGCCACTGTTGCCCAACTTTCACGACGGGTTGGTTTAGTATTTCAAAATCCTGATCATCAGTTATTCGCAGAAACTGTGGAGGAAGAGGTTTCATTTGCATTGAAGAATTTTGGTTTTCCAAAGGAAGTTATTAGTGAGAGGGTTGAGAAGGTACTAAAATTATTGGATTTATATGATTTGAGAGATCGCTCCCCCTTTACTTTAAGTGGGGGTGAGCGTAGGCGCGTTACTATTGCATCAGTATTATGCTATGACCCTGATATAATAGTTTTTGATGAACCAACCGTGGGTCAAGATTATATGCAGAAGGAGAAGCTTGCACAACTTATAAAATTACTTCATACACAATTGAAAACTGTGGTGGTGGTTACCCATGATATTGAATTTGTGGCTGAAAATTTCCCGAGAGTCATACTTCTCTCTTCTGGTAGGGTAATTGCTGATGGTAGTACACGTAAAATATTGACTGATGAAGATTTGATGAAAAAGGCAAACCTTGTTTTGCCTCAAGTAACTCAGATAGCTTATTCCCTTCATGAATTCGGAATACCTAAAGATCTTTTGTTAGTTCAAGAAGTTCGTGACTCTATACTAAAAGTTCTTTGTAGGTGAAAGGGTATGATGACTCTTAAAGCTTTTGAATTCAAACGTGGTGATACCATAATTCATAGATTAGATCCCCGCGTTAAATTCCTGCTCTCCATATCCTACTTGATATTATCCTTCATATACAACAATTTCGTGATACTTTTAATACTGTTTTTGACATCAATTCCACTCTTCTATTTAGCCAAATCCCTTATAGATTATCTAAGAAGCTTGAGGGGGGCCCTATTATTCATAATACTGGTTTTTGCATTGAACTATTTTGTATCTGGCCTTTATTTGGCTTTAACCATTACTTTAAGGTTAATTTTGTTAATGTCCTCATTTTCAATATTCTTCATGACCACATATCCAGAAGACTTTGCTCTTATGCTTGTGAATATTGGTGTACCCTATGATTTTGCACTTACATTAACTATGTCAATAAGGTTTGTTCCAACATTAGCTAGGGAAGCTCAAATCATAATTGATGCTCAAAGATCTAGAGGGCTTGAGCTTGAAAAGGGGAACTTCATAGTGAAATTGAAGAATTATATTCCCATACTAGTTCCATTAATTGTAAGTGCATTAAGGAGATCTATGAGTGTTGCGGAAGCTATGGAATCGAGGGCTTTTGGTGCTTCTCCAAAGAGGAGTAGTTTAATTGAGTTGTCTTTTAAAAGGAGGGATTACATAGCTTTGTTCATCATAGTTTCATTTACCGTATTCATGCTACTTCTAAAGTTTTACTTCCATATTGAAGATTATTTAAACTTATACTCCCTCTTCATGGGCTAGTTTAGCTCCCTCATCTATGGCTGCTAGATTTGCTTCCACCATTCTTGTAACTCTACTTTTCACAGCTTTCTTTAATGATTCTGTACTTACAATCTTCGTTTTTCCAGCTAAGTATCCCAATATGATCATGTTTGCAGCTAATCTTCCAAACTTTTCCTCAGCGATTTTTGTTGCCCTAACTTTGAATACTTTCTGGGTTAAATTTTCTGGGATTTTAACTAGGTCTTCATCAATTATTATTATGCCATCCCTTTTTACAAATTTGGCGTTTGCGTTGAATGCTTGTTGGCTCATTGCGATGAGTATGTCGCATTCATCGATTACTGGGAAGCTTATTTTCCTATCGGATATTATAACATCACTTACAGTTGTAGTTCCCCTGGCTTCTGCTCCGTAGCTTCCCATTTCCGAGGAATATTTACCTTCGATCATTGCTGCGGTGCCTAGTATTTCGCCTGCCAATAGTATTCCTTGTCCGCCAAATCCGCAAATCCTTATTTTGATCATAAGTTCACCTCACTCTATTTGATTTACATATTCTCCAACAATTATCTTTCCCTCAAGTTCCTCTTCCTTCATATCCTTTGCCTTAGATATTGGTATTGAATTCTCTTTAAACCATTTTAGCATTTCGAATGGTTTTCTGAATCCCACATTCTTCCCATAGTTTGTTGGGCATTGACTTATAACCTCTATAAATGAGAATTTATCCACATTAATTATCTTCTTTATCGAGTTTTTTAATGGTATCATGTGGTATGTTGTCCATTTAGCGACATAGGGGACTTTCATGGCTGCCATTATTTTAGCTACATCCAATGGTTTTTCTAGGTTTCCATATGGTGTTGTGGTTGTTTTTACGCCTTTAGGTGTTGTTGGGGATACCTGCCCTCCGGTCATTCCATATATCATATTGTTTACCATTATTACTTTTATTCCAAGCTCTCTTCTAGCTGCGTGTATTAGGTGGCTTAATCCTATCCCCGCTAGGTCTCCATCTCCACTTATAACGAACACGTTGAGTTCCGGTCTCATTAACTTTATTCCTGTAGCTACTGGGATTGCTCTTCCATGTAGTGTATGTATGGTGTCTGCTTTGAAGTGTGGTGAGGGGATCCATGCTCCGCAGCCTATTCCACTGCAGAATACGAAGTTTCTAAGATCTTCATATCCAAGTTCAGTCAATGCTTTGAATAGTGCATTTATTATCATTCCATTTCCGCATCCTGGGCAGAATGGTGTTGGCAATACTTCTTCTCTTAAATACTTTATAGCGTAGTGCTTCATTTTTGTAACCTCCTTATGACTTCAATTATCTCATGTGGTTTTATCAATTCCCCTCCCCCTACCTTCGTTAAAGATATTATTTTCGTCTTATCATAGGCTGCCCTCTCCACTTCTCTTACCAGTTGACCTAAACTTAATTCTGGCACTATTATGACATCAACTTTACTTGATAATTCTTCAACAGCCCAGTCTGGGAATGGCCATAGCGTTTTTAACCTTAAATGAGAAATTTTCAAACCTTCTTCACTTAAAATTTCGATGGCTCCGTAAGCTGATCTTGATGAGCAACCATATGATACTATCCCTATCTTGGAGCCATCATGAATATCTAATTCATATTCACATATCCTTTTAGCATTCCCCTCTATCTTATAATATAACCTTGTGATAAGTTTTCTATGCACAATTGGATCTGATGTTGCTCTGTATCCCCACTCATTATGCGTTGATCCAGTTACGAGAACATTTAACCCTATACCAAGCTTCGGCATTGGAGGCGCTTTTAATGGATCTTTGGAGTCGAAGAAAGGCTCAGAATTATCTAAGGCTATTCTTCTTTCCTTCACCTCCACTTTTTCCGGGACTTCTACTGGTTCAAACATGTGTGCAGTTAATTCATCTGCGAGAAGTATTACTGGAGTTCTATACTCCTCAGCATGATTAAATGCTTTTATCGTTAAATCAAACATTTCTTGAACTGAATTGGGGGCTAAAACTATTGCACTATAATCTCCATGAGTCCCCCATCTTGATTGATAAAAGTTTCCTTGAGCGCCTTTACTGGCTTGTCCAGTGGCTGGTCCAACTCGTTGTACAACAACTATCACGCATGGTGTTTCAGTCATGAATGCATATCCAATCCCTTCTTGCATTAAGCTGAATCCTGGACCGCTGGTTGCTGTCATGGCTTTTGCTCCAGCCCAACTTGCCCCTATCACAGCATTTATTGAAGCTATTTCATCTTCCATTTGTATGAATCTACCTCCAACGGATGGTAGTAATTCGGATAGTCTTTCACCTATTTCTGATGCTGGCGTTATTGGGTAGGCTGCGAAAAATCTGCATCCAGCAATTATTGCAGCTTCTGCGCAAGCAATATTACCTTGAATGAAATATTTTTCACCCATTTTGAGCATTATTTATTACCAGAATGGCATATTAACTTGTTTTCACTTAAAAATTTTGGTGAATACCTTTTGTCCGTTTTAAGGATATTGGTTGATGAGCGGGAGAGGGGTTCAAAGGTTCCCTCATACTTAAGTGAGATGGGTTTATACGTTTTATATCGCCAATTACCCGTCGGTGATTATATAATTTCAAGCGATTGTGCTGTAGAGAGGAAGAATATTAAGGATTTTGTTAATAGCGTTGTTGAAGGTAGGATTTTTGATCAGGCACGTAGACTTTCTCAATCTTATTACAAGTCTGCAATAATCGTTGAGGGTGACGTGGATTATGCATACACCACTCTTAAGGCTGGAGCTAAGGCCTTTCACGGCACCATTTCAACGATATGGCTTAATTTGGGTGTTTCCTTCTTTTTCACAAAGGATGAGTATGATACTGCAGAACTTTTGTTTTCCATGGTAAAACATGAGCAAGGTGAGTTTAAGAAATCAATTATAGTTAAAGGTAAGTCTAGAGCATCCAGTTTAAGTGAAAAGCAATTATTGGTTGTTAGCAGTTTTCCCGGCATTGGACATAAACTGGCTATTAGGCTTTTAAATACATTTGGATCAATAAAGAATATCGTTTTGGCATCGGCTGTCGAGCTTTCTACGGTGAAGGGTTTGAGTAGGAGCAAAGCTGAGAAGCTGGTGGATTTCTTTAATGCAAAGTTTGAAGGTTTAAGGGAGCCATCAAAGCAAAACACTTTAAGTTTGGATAAATGGAAAGATTTTAAGGGTTGAAGATGTTAGTTTATTAGGGATTTAATGCCTCTCGAAGCTATGAAGGAGTTTCTAAATGTTATTGTCACTTTTATAAGTAAGCTTGGTTCCGTTATAGATGAAGCTCAAGTTGAAAAGTTAATAAATATTTTGATATATGCTCAAGCAGCCAAACATTCAATTTTCGTTATAGGTGCAGGTAGATCTGGACTTGTGGCAAGAGCCTTCGC